>NZ_JBNCAT010000034.1:0-29353 GCF_049808495.1 Acinetobacter sp. G11 | reverse complement strand
TTATTTGAAAGGAAACTTTTAAGGTCACTCTTTGTGCCTGATAAAAAATGGCGAAAACAAGAAGAACCTCAATTGAGGTTCTTCTTGTGATATTTGTGGGACAGTAGTGGCATTTTTGCTCCTCTTTTAAATAATGATCAGGCTCAATAAGAAAACTCAATCATGAGACCAAACGCGGTGTCGAGCTTTTCTTATCCTGTTGCGCACGCTTATGAAATTTAAGCACACCATCCTCAAAACGCGCATGCTTCAATTGTTTGCGGTCAGCCAGATAATTATTGGATACACTCCAAGGTGCATGCTTGCCCTGCTTCGGCATTACATCAGCGGCACGGGCAATATAGCCCGAAGACAGACTGCCCATCACCGTATCTTGCATTAACTCCGTCGCGTCACCTTGCGGAATCACTTCATCATAGCCATTTTTGTCCATATAGTTGATCAGACGGCAAATATAATCCGCTGCAATATCCACTTTTAATGTCCAGGAGGCATTGATATAGCCAATAATCATGGCCATATTCGGTACATCACTGACCATGATGCCCTGATACAGCATATGCTGGGAAGTGTTCATCGGTTTGCCATCAATGGTCGCCTGAATGCCGCCTAAAATCTGAATATTCAACCCGGTTGCAGACACAATAATATCCGCATCCAAATGTTTACCGGACTTTAACTGAATACCTGTTTCAGTAAATTTTTCAATTTGATCCGTTTCAACCGATGCACGGCCTTCACGCAAGATTTTAAACAGGTCACCATCCGGAACCACACACAAACGCTGATCCCAAGGCTCATAGTTCGGAGTAAAGTGTTTCATATCCACCTTACCCTTGAGCTGAAATTTTACTGCATTCAGCAAAATTTTCTTGAGCAGTTTCGGCTGTTTCTGCGCCAGAGCATAAATACCGCGTTGCATGCCAATATTACGTGCGCGCGTTAATTTATAGGCCACATCTTCGGGAAAATACTTGCGCATTTTGTCATAGACCAGATCTATCGATGGCACAGAAGCAATATAGGTCGGAGAACGCTGCAACATGGTGACATGCCCTGCCCCACCTTTCGCCATCGCAGGCACCAGGGTGATTGCGGTTGCCCCACTGCCAATAATCACCACTTTTTTACCCGAATAGTCTAACTGCTCGGGCCAATGCTGCGGATGAATAAAATTGCCTTTAAATGCAGACTGATTGGGAAATTCAGGCTGGAATCCCTGATCATAATTATAATAACCTGTGCAACCTAGTACAAAATTGGCCACCCAGGTTTGCTTTTGTTGAGCTGCATCTTCAATTTCAACCACCCACTTTTTAGTGGCCGAATCATAATTCGCCGTCAAAACCCGATGCTGAAAATGGATTTTATTTTTAAGCTGATACTCTTCAATTACTTCAGATAAATAATTTTTGATGGATGGACCATCCGCCAAGACGCTGTCTTTTTGCCATGGCTTAAAATTAAAGCCAAAAGTCGACATATCTGAATCTGAACGAATGCCTGGATACTTGAATAAATCCCAGGTTCCGCCAAAACTTTCCCGACGCTCAATAATGTCAAAAGAGCGTTGCGGACAATTTTTAGAAAGATGAACAGCAAGACCAATACCTGAAATACCGGCACCGACAATCAAGACATCAATATGTTTTTCCATGTTCTTTTTATAACCTGTTTAAGCTTCATTTTATTAAACCACAAAATTGACAATACTCAATGTCAAGTTAGTGTAAATCTGATGAAAAATATATCAGTTCAGGACAAAAGCTTAAATTGTCAGACAATTTAAAATCATCAGGCATAAAAAAGACCGGTGAAACACCGGTCTTTTTTAGAACAACTGAAGCTATTCTTGCGAAATTATTTAACTTCGCGATCTACTAGCTCAACGTAAGCCATCGGTGCAGCATCACCTGCACGGAAGCCCGCTTTAAGAACACGTAGATAACCGCCGTTACGTTCTTTGTAACGAGGGCCAAGAACGGTAAATAATTTACCAACAGTTGCTGCTGAACGAGTACGAGCAAACGCTAAACGACGGTTTGCAACAGTATCGTTTTTAGCTAAAGTGATTAAAGGCTCAGCTACACGACGTAACTCTTTCGCTTTAGGCACAGTTGTTTTAATCAACTCGTGCTCGAACAAAGAGTTAGCCATGTTTTGGAACATCGCTTTACGATGACTGCTTGTACGGCCTAATTTCACACCACTATTACGATGACGCATGGTGATAGTCCTACTTAATTAACGGCTACGATAGGCGAAACGATCGTCCATACGGAGACTAGCTGGTGGCCAGTTCTCTAAACGCATGCCGAGTTGTAAGCCTTTAGAAGCCAGAACATCTTTGATTTCAGTTAACGATTTTTTTCCAAGGTTAGGAGTTTTTAACAACTCCACTTCAGTACGTTGAACCAAGTCACCGATGTAGTAAATATTTTCTGCTTTCAAACAGTTAGCAGAACGAACAGTAAGCTCTAGATCATCTACTGGACGAAGCAAGATTGGATCCACTTCTTCGCGAGGCTCTTGAGCAACAGGAGCTTGATCTTTCTGAAGATCAACAAAAATTGCAATTTGTTGTTGCAAGATTGTTGCCGCTTTACGGATTGCTTCTTCAGGATCAACTGTACCGTTAGTTTCAAGATCAATGATCAATTTATCAAGGTCAGTACGTTGTTCTACACGCGCGTTTTCCACGGTGTAAGACACACGTTTGATGGGGCTATAAGAAGCATCTAATTGTAAGCGACCCACAGGGCGAGTCTCGCCTTCTGGGAAACGTGAGTCAGAAGTTTCATAACCACGGCCTTGAGAAACTTTCAGGCGCATTTTTAAATTGCCTGAAGCACTTAAAGTGCCGATCAAATGCTCAGGGTTTACCACTTCAACATTATGAGGTAAACGAAGATCAGCCGCTGTTACATCGCCTGGACCTTGTTTTTCTAATGTCAAATATGCTTCGTTTTGATCGAACAGCTTAATCGACAATCCTTTTAGGTTCAGCAAGAGCTCGACGATGTCCTGCTGCAAGCCTTCTAAGGTACTGTACTCGTGCTCGACACCTTCTATCTCAACTTCTACCACAGCAGCGCCAGGTAAAGAAGATAATAGGATACGACGTAAAGCATTACCAAGAGTATGGCCAAAGCCACGCTCTAATGGTTCCAGAATAACTTTTGCCGAGGTCCCGCTAGCCGCTTCGACCTTGATCGCTTGCGGAGTTAGAAACTCATTTGCAGTACGCGTCATTATTGCTACCTCAAGGGATTATTTAGAATACAATTCTACAATCAAGCTTTCGTTGATTTCAGCAGGTAAATCAGAACGATCCGGTGCAGCTTTAAACGTACCTTCTAGTTTTGAATGGTCAACTTCCATCCAAGAAGGGATACCACGTTGAGCAGCCAATTCAATTGCGCTTTTAATACGTAATTGTTGTTTAGCACCTTCGTGAACCGCGATTACATCACCAGCTTTAACTTGGATAGACGCGATGTTAACACGACGACCATTCAAAGTAATGCTACGGTGAGATACAAGCTGACGAGCTTCTGCACGTGTAGAACCAAAACCCATGCGATAAACTACGTTATCAAGACGGCTTTCAAGCAATTTCAACAAGTTTTCACCTGTTGCGCCTTTCACACGAGCAGCTTCTTTATAGTAGTTACTAAATTGACGCTCTAACACACCGTACATACGACGTACTTTTTGTTTTTCACGTAATTGTAGTGAGTACTCAGATTGCTTAGCACGGCTTTGACCATGTTGGCCAGGAGCTTTAGCATGTTTTTTTGTCTTAACGTCAAACGGTTTAACGCCTGATTTAAGTTGCAGGTCTGTCCCTTCGCGGCGAGAGAGTTTGCATTTTGGACCAATATAACGAGCCATGAATGTTTCTCCTTACACGCGACGTTTTTTAGGTGGACGACAACCGTTGTGCGGGATTGGCGTCACATCGGTAATGCTGTTAATTTTATAACCCACTGCACCTAAAGCACGAACCGCAGACTCACGACCAGGACCAGGACCTTTTACAAGGACGTCCAAGTTTTTCAAACCGTAATCCAAAGCTGCTTTACCAGCAACTTCAGCAGCTACCTGAGCAGCAAACGGAGTTGATTTACGTGATCCACGGAAGCCTTGTCCACCAGAGGTAGCCCAAGCCAGTGCATTACCTTGACGATCGGTAATAGTCACAATGGTGTTATTAAAAGAAGCGTGAATGTGTGCAACACCTTCAGAGACGGTACGAGTGACCTTCTTGCGTGTGCGAGTATCTTTAGCCATCTTTTAGCTTCCAGAAATCTTATTTCTTAATAGGTTTGCGCGGACCTTTACGGGTACGTGCGTTAGTTTTGGTGCGTTGTCCACGGACAGGCAAGCTGCGACGATGACGAAGACCACGGTAGCAGCCTAAATCCATTAAACGTTTAATGTTCATGGAAATTTCGCGACGTAAATCACCTTCGGTTGGAACCTTGGTAATTTCTGCACGAATCGCATCAAGCTGAGCATCATCCAATTCACGGATCTTAGTAGTTGGTGCAATACCAGCAGCAGCTAAGATGTTCTTAGCAGTGTGGCGACCGATACCAAAAATATACGTGAGGGAGATAACAGCATGCTTGTTATCCGGAATGTTTACACCGGCAATACGAGCCATTCACTTTCTCCAAAAAGGCAGTAGAGATAATCAACCGCCCCACAAATATCTTGAGGGGCGGATAATAACCTAATTAGCCTACTGAAATCAACAGGTCTTGATCAGATTAACCTTGACGCTGCTTATGACGAGGTTCAGCGCTACAAATCACGCGGATAACCCCATTACGACGGATAACTTTACAGCTACCACAAATTTTTTTAACAGAAGCTTGTACTTTCATGATGAAACCTCAAGTGCGCTTATCCCTTAGGATGAGCAGTCGTTTTTCTCATTAACGTTTGATTGTCATACTGATGCGAAGTGAGATGAGCTTGTAGCTGTGCCATAAAGTCCATCACAACAACGACTACGATCAGCAAAGATGTACCACCCAAATGAAATGGAATACCAAAAGAACTTTGCAGAATCATTGGCATCAAACAGATGACCGTAATATAAATTGCACCAATAAACGTCAAACGATTAAGAATATGATCTAAGTAACGAGCAGTTTGCTCACCTGGGCGAATACCAGGTACATAAGCTCCGCTGCGTTTCAAGTTCTCTGATACTTCTTTAGGACTGAACACAAGTGCAGTATAGAAATAACAGAAAAAGATAATTAACGCACCGAAGAGCACCAAATACAAAGGTTGTCCAGGCGATAATACCAATGCCAAATCTTGTAGGCTACGCTTTATGATTCCTGCATTTGGATCAGAACTACCCAACCATTGACCTAAACTTGCAGGGAACAGCAATAATGAACTAGCAAAAATTGCTGGAATAACCCCCGCCATATTCAATTTCAATGGCAAATGTGTCTGCTGTGCAGTAAATACGCGACGGCCTTGTTGCTTTTGAGCATAGTTAACCGGTATACGACGTTGTGCCTTTTCAATAAATACAATCGCAGCAAGAACTGCAACTGAAAGTAATGCAAATATAGCCAGACCAATTAAGCTTGATTGACCATTATCCACTGAAGTGAATGCTTGCATTACAATATTTGGCAAACCAGCAACGATACCTGCAAAAATGATCATGGAGATCCCATTACCAACACCACGTTCGGTAATTTGTTCTCCTAACCACATTAAGAACATGGTGCCTGCAACCAATGAAGTTACAGCAGGAATGTAAAAAGCCAGTCCTGAAGTCAAGGTTATTCCTTGGCTAATCAGACCAGCACACATACCTACACCTTGCACCAACGCAAGCAATAACGTGCCGTAACGCGTATATTGATTAATCTTACGCTTACCCTGCTCGCCTTCTTTCTTTAATGCTTCCAGCGAAGGAACCACTGTTGACATCAACTGCACAATAATCGATGCAGAGATATATGGCATGATCCCCAACGCAAGAATTGACATTCGCTCTAATGCCCCGCCAGAGAACATATTAAACAAACCTAAGAAAGTACCTTCATTAGCTTTGAAAAAACGTTCTAAAGCGACATTATCAATACCCGGCAGTGGAATATGTGCTCCTAGTCGAAAGACCAACAATGCGCCAACCAAAAACATTAATCGACGAATAATTTCACGATATTTCACATGAAATGGTTGGCCTTTCATCATGTTAACATGACCTGAAGAACTAGGAGACATAGACACTAGCGATTACTCCTCGACTTTACCGCCAGCAGCTTCTACAGCAGCTTTAGCGCCTTTAGTCAAAGCAACACCTTGTACAGTGAATGCACGAGTAATATCACCAGAAAGTACGATACGAGCACGAGTCATATCTTTACGTACAACATTGGCAGCTTTTAAAGTTTCAAGTGAAATGATATCACCTTCAACTTTAGCAAGCTCTGATAAACGTACTTCAGCAGTTTTTAAAGCAAGTTGGCTAGTGAAGCCGAATTTAGGTAAACGACGATATAACGCAGTTTGACCACCTTCGAAACCTGGACGTACGCCACCGCTCTTACGTGATTTTTGACCTTTGACACCACGGCCACCAGTCTTACCAACGCCAGAACCGATACCACGGCCTAAACGAAGGTTATCACGCTTAGCACCTTCTGCAGGTGCAATAGTATTTAAACGCAGAGTCATGGCTTATTCCTCTACACTAACCATATAGTAAACTTGGTTGATCATACCGCGGTTAGAAGGAGTATCAACTACTTCAACAGTGTGACCGATACGACGCAGACCTAAACCTTTAAGGCTAAGCTTGTGATTTTTCAAGCGGTGCGCAGAAGATTTAGTCTGGGTAACTTTAATCGTTTTCATGATTGATTACCCTTGAATTTGTTCTACAGACAAACCACGTTTCGCAGCGACTTTCTCAGGAGAAGTCATATCACGCAAACCTTTGAAAGTTGCGTTTACTACGTTAGCAGCATTTGTAGAACCATAGCATTTTGTCAATACGTTATGTACACCAACAGCTTCTAGAACTGCACGCATAGCGCCACCAGCAATTACACCAGTACCTTCAGAAGCAGGTTGCATGTAAACGCGGCTTGCACCGTGACGAGCATTAATAGGGTGTTGTACAGTACCGTTAACAAGCTCAACAGTAATCATGTTACGACGTGCAGCTTCAAGCGCTTTAGAAATAGCAGCTGGAACTTCACGTGCTTTACCACGCCCAAAACCTACGCGACCATTACCATCACCCACAACAGTTAATGCTGTGAAAGAGAAGATACGACCACCCTTAACAACTTTGGCTACACGATCAACGGCAACCAGCTTTTCAACAAGACCTTCGTTTTGTTCAACTTTAGCCATGATTAGAACTCCAAGCCGTTTTCACGGGCAGCATCAGCCAAGGCTTTGATACGACCATGATATTTGAAACCAGAACGGTCAAATGCAACTTTAGTAACGCCAGCTGCTTTAGCACGTTCTGCAATTAAAGCACCTACTTTAGTCGCTGCATCAACGTTACCAGTTGTACCAGCACGCAAAGTAGCATCTAAAGTTGAAGCTTGAGCTAAAACTTTGCCACCATCTGCTGAGATAACTTGAGCATAGATGTGACGCGGTGTGCGGTTTACACACAAGCGAGTCGCACCCAATGCACGAATGTGCAAGCGTGTGCTTTTCGCACGACGCAAACGGGATTGTTTCTTTTCGTTCATAAGAACCTCGCGCCTTATTTCTTCTTAGCTTCTTTACGAAGTACAACTTCGTCAGAATAACGAACACCTTTACCTTTATAAGGCTCTGGTGGACGGTAACCACGGATGTCTGCAGCAACTTGACCTAAAGCAGCTTTATCAGCTGATTTAAGAATGATTTCAGTTGCAGTAGGAGTTTCAGCAGTTACACCTTCAGGAAGCGTATAATCGATCGGGTGAGAGAAACCAAGGTTAAGGTTAACAACGTTACCTTTAACCGCAGCTTTATAACCAACACCGATAAGTTGTAACTTACGTTCGAAACCTTCGCTAACACCTTTTACAAGGTTGTTAAGCACAGCGCGAGCAGTACCAGCTTGCATCCAAGCGTCTTTCGACTCAGCTTTAGGAGCAATTTGAAGTTGACCTTCTTCCTGTTTTAGCTCGACCAGCGCATGCAGGTTGAAAGACAATGTACCTTTGCTGCCTTTCACTTCGACCTGCCGGCCGTTCTGAGTAACTGTTACACCGTTAGGTACAGTTACTGGGGCTTTAGCCACACGAGACATGAGGAATCACCTATTAAGAAACAAAAGCAATAACTTCACCACCGATGCCCGCAGCACGTGCAGCGCGATCAGTCATGATGCCTTTGCTTGTAGAAACAATTGCAATACCTAAACCTTGCTTAACGCTAGGAAGTGCATCTTTACCGCGATACTGACGTAGACCTGGACGGCTTACACGTTTCACAGTTTCGATAACTGGTTTGCCTTCAAAATATTTTAACGTAATGGTTAAAGTTGCTTTGCCTTCAGCATCTGCAACTTCTACGTTTGAAATATAACCTTCTTGTTGAAGTACGTTTGCAATTGCAACCTTCAACTTAGAATTTGGCATAGAAACAGTTTGTTTCTTTGCCATTTGTGCGTTACGAACACGGGTTAACATGTCGGCAACGGTATCTTGCATACTCATTTATAGTGCTCCTTACCAGCTTGCCTTAACAACGCCCGGTACATCACCTTGCATTACTGTGTCACGTAATTTGTTACGGCTTAAACCGAACTTACGGAAGTAACCATGAGGACGACCAGTTAAACCACAACGGTTACGTAGACGTACTGGAGACGCATTACGTGGTAATGCCTGTAACTTCATCATCGCATCGAAACGTTCTTCGTCGCTCGCATTTACATTTGCAATCGTCGCTTTTAATTCAGCACGTTTTACAGCAAATTTAGCAACTGTTTTTTCGCGTTTCAATTCGCGATTAATCATACCTTTCTTAGCCATATCGACCTCTTATTTGAACGGGAAGCCGAATGCACGCATAAGCGCACGGCCTTCGTCATCGGTGCGAGCAGTCGTAGTGATGGTAATATCCATACCACGAATACGATCAATCTTATCGAAATCGATTTCAGGGAACATGATTTGTTCCTTCAAACCCATCGAATAGTTACCACGACCATCAAATGATTTCGCAGAAAAACCGCGGAAGTCACGAATACGAGGGATCGCGATAGAGATCAAACGGTCTAAGAATTCGTACATTTGTTCGCCGCGTAAAGTAACTTTACAACCAATCGGCCAACCATCACGGATTTTGAAACCAGCGATTGATTTGCGAGCGAGTGTAAGAACTGGTTTTTGACCAGCAATCGCTTGCATATCAGAAAGAGCGCCATCTAACAATTTCTTGTCAGCTGATGCTGCACCAACACCCATGTTAATGGTGATTTTAGTGATGCGAGGAATCTCCATCACATTTTTAACGCCTAATTGCTCTTGTAACTGAGCTTTAAGTACGTCGTTGTAACGTGTTTTAAGTCTGGCCATTGCCTATTTCAACCTTTTACTTCGCTACCGCCACTGATTCACCATTAGATTTGTAAACGCGAGTTTTCACGCCTTCAATCGTTTGGTAACCAACACGGTCAGCCTTTTGGGTTGTAGCATTAAAAATTGCCACGTTTGAGATATGAAGCTCAGCTTCTTGAGTTACGATGCCGCCTTCAGCGCCAGTAGCTCGGTTAGGCTTTTGATGCTTCTTCACCAAGTTAAGGCCTTCAACCTTAACGCGGTCATTAGAAACTGACAATACAGTACCCTGTTTGCCTTTTTCTTTACCTGCGATCACGATTACTTGATCGCCTTTTTTAATCTTAGCCATGAGTGCCTCTTATAGAACTTCAGGAGCCAATGAAATGATTTTCATGAACTGTTCAGTACGAAGTTCACGAGTCACTGGTCCGAAAATACGAGTTGCAATCGGCGCTTTGTTGTTGTTCAAAATAACAGCAGCATTGTCATCAAAACGAATGATAGAACCATCCGGACGACGTACACCAAATTTTGTACGTACAACTACAGCATTCATCACGTCACCTTTTTTAACACGTGCGCGTGGAATAGCTTCTTTTACAGTAACTTTAATAATGTCGCCAACAGAAGCATAACGACGATGTGAACCACCAAGTACTTTAATACATTGTACGCGGCGAGCACCACTGTTGTCTGCTACGTCGAGCATACTTTCGGTTTGAATCATTGCCCTACTCCAAAACCGAGCATCACCGGTCACATTTCGAAAGGCTCAAAGAGTACTCGAAATTGACCGATGATGCAACAAGAACGTCTAATTACTCAGCAGCTGCTTCAATCACTTCAACTAAAGTCCAAGACTTAGTTTTAGAAATTGGGCGGCTTTCTTTAATGGTCACTACGTCGCCAGTTTTAGCAACATTGTTCTCATCATGAGCGTGTAATTTAGTTGAACGGCGGATTGATTTGCCATACAACGGGTGTTGAACGCGGCGTTCAATAAGCACAACAATAGACTTGTCCATTTTGTCGCTTACAACTTTACCGGTTAACGTGCGAACTGTTTGTTCACTCATTGTCCGTTCCCCTGTTTTTCGGTAAGGAGTGTCTTGATACGAGCAATAGTCTTGCGAGTAAGTGCAACTTCGTGCGATTTACCCAATTGACCAGTTGCCTTAGCCATACGAAGACGGAATTGGTTAAGCTGTTGCTCATCAAGCAAAGCTGTCAACTCTTCTACCGATTTTTCACGTAGATCTTTAGTTTTCATTACATTACCGTCCGAGTCACGATAGTGGTTTTAAACGGAAGTTTAGCAGCTGCAAGCGTAAATGCTTCTCGAGCCAATTCTTCGTTAACACCATCAATTTCGTACAAGACTTTACCTGGTTTGATTTGGCAAACCCAGTATTCCACAGAACCTTTACCTTTACCCATACGAACTTCTAATGGTTTTTCAGTAATTGGCTTGTCAGGGAAAACACGGATAAAGATCTTACCACCACGTTTAATACGACGGCTGATTGTACGACGCGCAGCTTCAATTTGACGCGCAGTCATTTGACCACGTTCAATAGATTTAAGTGCGATAGTACCGAAAGATACTGTGCTACCACGGTGTGCTAGACCAGTGTTACGGCCTTTTTGCACTTTGCGGAATTTAGTACGTTTAGGTTGCAACATGGATTATTCTCCTTTTTCAGCAGAACGATCATTGCGACGACCACGACGCTCTTGACCTTCACCACGACCGCGACCGCGTTTAGCTGGACGTTCTTCAGCAGGAGCAGGGTTCATGACTTGTTTCATGCCACCTAAGATCTCTCCACGGAAAATCCAAACTTTAACACCAATCGTACCGTAAGTCGTTTCAGCACGCATAGTTGAGTAGTCGATGTCTGCACGAAGCGTATGCAAAGGTACACGACCTTCACGATACCACTCAGTACGAGCAATCTCAGCACCACCTAAACGACCAGAAACTTCAACTTTGATACCTTTAGCACCAGCACGCATAGTGTTTTGAACCGCACGCTTCATAGCACGACGGAACATTACACGTTTCTCTAATTGAGAAGCGATTGCTTCAGCAACTAAACGAGCGTCTAAGTCTGGGCGATCGATTTCGTTGATGCTTACTTGCGCAGGAACACCCATAATAGATGTTAATTCGCGTTGTAATTTTTCAATGTCTTCGCCTTTTTTACCGATCACGATACCAGGACGAGCAGTGCTAATCGTAATTTTAGCAGCGCCTGTTGGACGTTCGATAAGAATATTGCTTACCATTGCGTTCTTAAGTTTTTTAGTTAAAAACTCACGAACTTGCAAATCTTTAAGCAAGTATTCAGCGTATTGTTTCGGATTCGCATACCAGTTAGCGTTATGACGTTTCACAACACCTAGGCGGATACCGATTGGATGAACCTTCTGACCCATATCAAACCCCTACCTTAACGGTGATGTGACAAGTACGCTTAGTAATACGATCTGCACGGCCTTTAGCACGTGGCATAATACGTTTAAGGCTGATGCCTTCGTCAACGTAAATCGTAGATACTGTAAGGTCGTCTACATCTAAACTGTTATTATGTTCAGCGTTTGCAATTGCAGATTCCAACGCTTTTTTAACTAAAACTGCAGCTTTTTTGTTGCTGAAGTTCAAGATATTTAAAGCGTGAGCAACAGATTTGCCACGGATCAGATCTGCAACCAAACGTGCTTTTTGTGCCGAGATAGCGGCACCGCGTAATTTAGCAGTAACTTCCATCATCGCACCTTAACGTTTAGATTTCTTGTCAACACCGTGACCACGATAGGTACGAGTTGGCGCGAATTCACCGAGTTTATGACCAACCATGTGTTCAGATACGATCACTGGAACATGGTTACGACCATTATGAACAGAAATTGTTAAACCAACAAAATCTGGGAGAATCATCGAACGACGCGACCAAGTTTTGATCGGCTTGCGAGAGTTACTCGCTACAGCCGCTTCAACCTTAGCGAACAAGTGCGCATCGACGAATGGGCCTTTTTTCAGAGAACGAGGCATTGTCAGATTCCTTTACTTGTTACTTAACGCGACGGTCGCGAATAATCATCTTAGTCGTACGCTTGTTGGTACGTGTCTTGTACCCTTTAGCTTTTTGACCCCATGGGCTTACAGGTTGAATACCTTTGTTACGCCCTTCACCACCACCGTGTGGATGGTCAACCGGGTTCATCGCCATACCACGAACGGTAGGACGAACACCACGCCAGCGTGATGCACCAGCTTTACCTAGTGAACGAAGGTTGCTTTCTGAGTTAGAAACTTCACCCAAAACAGCACGGCATTCAACGTGAATTTTACGCATTTCACCAGAACGTAAACGAACGATAGCGTAAGAACCGTCACGACCCAACAACTGAACAGAAGTACCAGCTGAACGAGCTAATTGCGCGCCTTTACCGATTTTAAGTTCGATGTTGTGAAGAGTAGAACCGATAGGCATGTTGCGAAGTGGCAAGCAGTTACCTGGACGGATTGGAGCATCGTTACCAGATTGTACTTTATCACCAGCACGCAAACCTTTAGGCGCAATGATGTAACGACGTTCACCGTCAGCATACTTTAACAAAGCAATATGCGCTGTACGGTTAGGATCGTATTCAATACGTTCAACTACAGCTGGAATGCCGTCTTTGTTACGTTTGAAGTCAACGATACGGTAGTGTTGTTTATGACCACCACCAACGTGACGAGTTGTAATGTGACCGTTGTTATTACGACCACCAGTACGTTTTTTAGCTTCAACCAACGGAGCATAAGGCGCGCCTTTGTGAAGATGGTCGTGAACGACTTTCTCTACAAAGCGACGTCCTGGTGACGTTGGCTTACATTTTTGAATAGGCATAATTCTCGTCCTTATTCCGCTGCGCTTTCAGCGGTATCGCCCAAGTCAGCCATTTCAACATCTTGGCCAGCTTTCAGGGTGACGTATGCTTTTTTAACATCAGAACGACGTCCTAATGTTTTACCAAAGCGTTTAGTCTTACCTTTAGTGATCGTTGTGTTAACTTTAACAACTTGAACACCAAAGAGTTGTTCCACTGCTTTTTTGATTTCAAGCTTGTTTGCATCAAGTGCAACTTTAAAAACTTGAACACCAGCAGTTTCACCTAAAACTTGTGCTTTTTCTGAGAATACAGGTCCTTGTAGGACTTGATAGATACGTTCGTTGTTCATCCGAGTTCTACCTCAATTTTCTTAGCAGCAGCTACAGACATAACAACTTTGTCGAACGCGATCAAGCTAACAGGATCGATTGCAGCAGCATCAACCACATCAACGTGTGGAATGTTACGTGCAGCAAGATACAAGTTCTCATCAACAGCATCAGTAACGATCAATGCACGAGTAGCATTCAAGTCGTTAAGTTTTGCAAGCAACTCTTTAGTTTTTGGAGCTGCAACAGCAAACTCTTCAACTAAAACCAAGCGATCTTGACGAACAAGTTCAGCCAGGATGCATTGCATAGCACCGCGATACATTTTACGGTTTACTTTTTGAGACCAGTCTTGTGGACGAGCAGCAAAAGTTTTACCACCGCCAACCCAGATTGGGCTACGAATAGAACCAGCACGAGCGCGGCCAGTACCTTTTTGACGGAATGGTTTTTTACCACCGCCAGAAACGTCTGCACGTGATTTTTGAGCTTTAGAACCTTGACGACCACCAGCTAAGTAAGCTGTAACAACTTGGTGTACAAGAGCTTCATTAAATTCACGACCGAACGCAACTTCTGATAATTCAACAGCAGAGCCGGAAACAGTATTTAAATTCACGTTATTTCCCCTCAGGCCTTGATCGTAGGACGAACAGTTACGTCGCCACCAGTAGCACCAGGAACCGCGCCTTTCACAACAAGAACTGAACGTTCAGCGTCGATAGCAACGATTTCAAGACCCTGTGTAGTTACGCGTTCAGCACCTAAATGGCCAGCCATTTTTTTGCCTTTGAACACGCGACCAGGAGTCTGGTTTTGACCTGTAGAACCTAGAACACGGTGAGAAACAGAGTTACCGTGAGTAGCGTCTTGAGTACGGAAGTTCCAACGCTTAACACCACCTTGGAAACCTTTACCTTTAGACTGACCAGTTACGTCAACGATTTGACCAACTGCAAACAGATCTACACCGATAGTAGCGCCAACTTCACGACCTTCAAGCTCAGCTTCTGAAACGCGGAATTCTTGAACCAGACGACCAGCAGCAACACCAGCTTTCGCAAAGTGACCTTTCTGAGCATTAGTTACGCGAGATTCGCGACGTTCACCAGTAGTGATTTGAATCGCTTGATAACCATCAGTTTCAAGCGTTTTGATTTGAGTGATGCGGTTAGGATCAACCTCAATCACTGTTACAGGTACAGAAACACCAGCATCTGTAAAGATACGTGTCATACCGCACTTGCGACCGACTAAACCAATAGCCATGTGCATAAACCTCTAAAAAAGCGGCCTAATTAACTTAGAGTGTTAATTAACCCGAAAGCCTTAACCCAAAGCGATCTGAACATCAACACCAGCTGCAAGATCTAACTTCATCAATGCATCAACAGTTTTATCTGTAGGTTGAACAATGTCGATCAAACGTTTGTAAGTGCGGATCTCGTATTGGTCACGCGCATCTTTGTTAACGTGTGGTGATGTTAAAACGTTGAAACGTTCGATGCGAGTAGGCATCGGGATTGGACCACAAACTTGTGCGCCAGTACGTTTTGCTGTTTCTACGATCTCTTGAGCCGACTGATCAATTAAACGGTGATCAAAAGACTTAAGACGGATACGAATTCTCTGGTTAGACATACCAGTTAACTCCAAGCCAAATATATAAAGAATCACTCTTGACGCATCTCACCCCACTTTAATAAGGGCAAGTGTCAAGAGCAGTGAAATATCACTAAGGTCATGATCGATGCCACGACTGTCACGATGTTAACTACTTTATTCGTAGCCAACCCCCTTTCATCAAAGGGTCGCCCATTATAGCGATTGTTTAACCCTTAAGCAAATCTCTTTTTAACTTTTTCCTCTTTTTTTTACGTTTATCTATTGAGTCTCTTGTTTAAAAATAAGTCAGCATGAGGTTTTTTGTAAAACGTACTCTATAGCTTGGTTTAGTATCTGATTTCCTTTAATAAAGTCACTTTTAGGCATACTTTTTAATTGACGTTCAGTTTGTACATATTGACCGGAAAAATGCTCTAATTCTTCATCATTTTCTAAAAATAGTTGTAGCACTTCGGGAGTTATTTCAGGATGAAATTGAAATCCCAAGACATTTTTTCCAATTTGATACATTTGATTGCGACAGACATCATTTTCAGCCAGATGAATAGCACCTTTCGGGATTTCAAAGGTTTCACTATGCCATTGCATCACCTTAAATTGTTCTGGCAACTCAAAGCACTGTTCAGGTACATGCTTCACCTTGCGTACCTCGGTCAAACCTAACTCCTGCTGTTCATTACGCCTGACCGCCGCCCCCAAAGCATTGGCGATCAGTTGCCCACCTAAACACAGACCAATCGCAGGTTTCCCCATAGACAGATAACGTCTGATCCAGCGCTTTTCCACTTTCAACCACGGATAATTTGCTTCATCGTTCACACTCATTGCCCCACCCATAATGATGAGCAAATCTACATCTTCCACTTGCGGTAAAGCTTCGATGTCGAGCGGTCGATCTACAGGTAAAGCGAAAAATTCAGTTGCGGTAATTTTAGCGTGGTGCTGTTTTAAAAACGGATAACAACTGCCGAACCCTTCGCCAGCAATATGCTGAAAATAATGTACTTTTAAATGCGACTTCATACCCCTCGCCTATTGTTCTAGCTTTGTTATAGGTTTAGCAAGAATGAAGCCAACTTTATATGTGCATTAACCTTTCTATACATTTCGGCATTTATATAGCCTATTCCGCGTGTTTCTCTTAAGCTAAGGTTAATTTTGATACGACTTAGAGCAACACCTTGAAAAAAAACGCGCAAACAGCACTGATTCATGCACCACGAAAGGCCCCACAATATATTTCTACGGTTCAACCTCCCCTGTTTCGTGCATCGACCATTATTTTTGAGAACACCGATGCACTGTTTAATCGCCACTGGACTGATGACTATGACTATAGTTATGGCACCCACGGCACGCCTACAACTTTTACGTTAGGCGACAATATTGCCCAGATCGAAGGCGGAGAATATTGTTTACTGGCACCGAGCGGTTTATCCGCCATTAATCTGGTGAATTCATGTTTTCTTGCTCAGGGTGATGAAGTCTGGGTGGCAGACAACATTTATGGGCCAAATATGGAACATCTGCGTAATCTGCAAACGCGTTATGGTATTAGCGTTAGAGTCTATAACCCGATTGATGCGGAGACTTTCCAGCCCACCGATCGAGCCAAACTCATCTGGTTAGAAGCAGCAGGTTCCGTGACGCTGGAATTTCCCGACCTGATCAATCTGGTGAAAAAAGCCAAAGCGCACAACATCCTGACAGCACTCGACAATACCTGGGGTGCAGGCCTGGCTTTTAATGCCTTTGATTTTAGCGATGAGCATTTGGCAGTGGATATGACCGTGCATGCGCTGACCAAATATCCAAGTGGTGGCGGTGACATCTTGATGGGTTCTGTCGTGACCCGTGATCAAAAGCTGCATCACCAGTTATTCCGGATGCATGCCATTCAGGGGATTAGCGTATCGGGCGACGATGTGGCACAGATCCAACGCAGTCTGGCTTCAATGCAAGTGCGCTATCAACACCAGTCTGAAAGCTGCCTGACACTGCTGCACTGGCTCAAACAGCAACCAGAATTTGTCCAAGTGCTGCATCCTGCCGATGCAGAATCTGCAGGACATCTGCATTGGAAAGAAATTTGCACAGATGCACAGAGTGCAGGTCTGGTCAGCGTGATTTTCAAACCTGAATATACCCTGGCAGATATCCGTAGATTCTGCGATGCACTGGAACTGTTTAAGCTGGGCTTTAGCTGGGGCGGACCGGTCAGTCTGGCCATGCTGTATAACCTGAAAGATATGCGCGTTTTAGAACACACACATTTACAACAAGGTTTACTGGTTCGTTTTTGCATAGGACTGGAACATCCGGCAGATTTAATTCAAGATATAGAAAACGCATTAAAACAGTTGCCTGCACGACAACATGAATAAAATAAAATAGGAAAAAATATGGGTACACCACTCGTTATTGCCAAGAAAACCGCCAACACTCAACAAGAGATTGTTTTACATTCACAGTTTGCCAACCGTCATGGCCTGATTGCCGGTGCGACAGGAACAGGAAAAACCGTCACCTTAAAAGTATTGGCAGAGAATTTTTCCCGCATTGGTGTGCCCGTATTTCTCGCCGATGCAAAAGGCGATGTTTCCAGCCTCGCCAAAGCGGGTGAAAGCAATCCAAAGTTTGATGAACGCATCAAAAGCCTGCATATTGAGTCAATCCCCTTTGCCGCATCTCCTGTAGTATTTTGGGATTTGTTCGGCGAGCAAGGCCATCCAATTCGCAGCACAGTTTCTGAAATTGGACCGCTGTTACTGGCACAAATCCTGAACTTGAATGACACCCAGGAAGAGGTACTTTCAGCAGTGTTCCGCATTGCCGATGATCAGGGCTTATTGCTGATTGACTTTAAAGACTTAAAGTCCATGCTGACTTATGTCAGTGAACATGCCGCCGAATTCAAGGCGGAATATGGCAATCTGTCTCCCGCAAGTTTAGGCGCCATTCAGCGCAATTTACTGGCACTGGCCGATCAGGGCGGTGACAAGTTCTTTGGTGAACCTGCACTCGACATCATGGATTTTATTCAGACTGACAGCCAGGGACGCGGCAACATCAATGTGCTGGCTGCCGATAAACTGATGAATACCCCCAAGCTGTACGCCACCTTTTTGCTCTGGATGCTGTCTGAACTGTTTGAACAGCTGCCTGAAGTGGGAGATCTGGACAAACCGAAACTGGTGTTCTTCTTTGATGAAGCACATTTGCTGTTTGACAATGCCAGTCCGGCGCTACAGGAAAAAATTGAACAGGTGGTACGATTAATTCGCTCCAAAGGTGTAGGGATATACTTTGTCACGCAAAATCCGCTGGATTTACCTGAAAGCGTACTGGGTCAGCTCGGCAACCGGGTGCAGCATGCCCTACGCGCCTTTACCCCTAAGGACCAAAAGGCCGTCAAGACCGCTGCCGATACTTTCCGCGCCAATCCTGAATTTAAAGTGGATCAGGCCATTACCGAACTGGGGGTCGGTGAAGCCCTGATTAGCTGTCTGGATGAGCAAGGCACACCGCAAATGGTCGAGCGCGGCTGGGTAATGCCTCCCTACTCTTCCTTTAGCCCGATTAGTGCTCAAGAACGTCAAGCCTGTATGAATCAAAGCGTAATTGCGGGCGTGTATGAAAAGCAATTGGACCGTGATAGTGCCTTTGAAATGCTGCAAAACAAAGTCGCTGAACGGCAACAGCAAGCCCTTCAGGCAGAACAAGAAAAAGCAGCAGCGAAAGAAAAGGAAGCTTTAGAAAAACAGCAAGCCAAGGAAGCGGAAGTATTGGCCAGACAGCAAGCACGTGAACAAGAACGCTTGGCACGCGAGCAACAAAAAGAGGCGGAACGCGCAGCCAAACAACGCGAAAAACTCACCCAGGATATTGTGGGAACTTTTGCCAAAAGTGCTGCACGCAGCCTGGGGGGCAACACCGGACAGAAAATCGTGCGGGGTTTACTGGGTTCACTATTTGGTAAACGATAATTCAATAATCTGATCAATTATTAAGAAATTATGGGATATTTTTATATTCCATATTTTTTTTATGGTTTTGTTGATTCTCCCTATTGTCAAAGCATTCTATAAAATGTATTTTAAATACATCTTATAAATAACCGCCATGAGAGATCAAACATGACTCCGCAGCAAATTGACCTAGTAAAAGCAACAGTTCCTGTACTTCGCGAAAATGGCGTAGCCCTGACTGGTTATTTTTATAACCGCATGCTGGGCAATAATCCAGATCTAAAAGAAACTTTTAATATGGGGCATCAGCGCAGTGGTGCACAGGCACAAGCCTTGGCAGGCGCAGTATTGGCTTATGCTGAAAACATTGAAGATCCTTCCGTGTTGTTGCCTGTGGTTGAGTTAATCGCGCATAAACACGTTAGCCTGAACATTCAAGCACCTGACTACAATATTGTTGGTGAAAACCTGCTCCATTCAATCAGTGAAGTGTTAAGCATTTCAATGGACGATCCACTGATTGGCGCCTGGGCAGCAGCCTATGGTCAACTGGCAGACTTATTCATCAGCACCGAAAAAGCTATTTACGATCAGCATCAACAAACCAAAGGCAGCTGGTTAGGTTGGCGTAACTTCAAGATTGCCAAGAAAGTAGTTGAAAGCGATGAAATCACGTCTTTCTATCTGCAACCCGTCGATGGCGGTGCATTGCCGAAATACGAAGCGGGCCAATATATTTCTGTGCGTGTTTTCGTTGAAGAACTTGGCTTGAAACAACCTCGTCAATATACGCTTTCAACTAGCCCGCAAGCGGATTATTTACGTATCTCGGTAAAACGTGAAGACCAAAAAGGTGACATGGTTCCAGGTTGGGTATCGAATACTTTACATAGCCTGCCAGAAGGTTCAGAAATTGAAGTTTCTGCACCAACAGGTAACTTTTACCTGATTGACCCAAATAAACGTAATGTGTTTATCAGTGGCGGTGTAGGCCTGACTCCAATGATTGCCATGCTGAATCAGCTGGTGACGCTGGATATGCCACAACCTGTGACATTCATCCATGCCTGCCGTAGCAAACAAGTGCATGCAATGCATCAGCACATTCAAGACTTAAAAGCAAAATATCCACGCCTCAGCACATTTACCGCTTATGAATTCCCGCATCCAGGCGATAAATTAGGTGAGGATTATGATGTTGCCGGTCGCCTGGACTTAAGCAGCATGGATAGCGCATTGTTACCTGTCAATGCCGACTACTATCTCTGCGGCCCAATGCCATTTATGGCTGAACAGCAAAAGGCGCTGGTTGCTCGCGGCATTCCTGCTGAAAATATTCACAGTGAAGCGTTTGGCACAGGTGGCGTTAAGCACTAACCCGCTGGGTCAGCATAAAATAAAGAGAGGGTTAGTCTGGTTATGCTAGACTAACCCTAATTTTTTACTTAAAAACATCAGTATTATCATGCAACTGAATAAATTCACTGACTATGCCTTGCGTATTTTAATCTATATCGCCCAACCGCGAGATATGCCTTATACCATTGCAGAAATTGCTCAGGACCTGCATGTGTCCAAAAACCATTTGGTGAAAATTGTGCACTTTATGGGCAAACAGAACTGGCTGATTACCACACGTGGCAAAGGCGGCGGTATTGCGCTCAACCCCGAAGCGCTCGAAATGCCCCTCGGTCAAATCGTGCGGATCCTGCAAGGTGAAAACCAGATTGTCGAATGCAATACCCCTCCTTGCGTACTGCGTCCTCAATGCGGTCTAAAAGGCATTCTTGATCTGGCACTCGAACAGTTTTATCTTAGTCTGGACCAATACACCCTGGCTCAGGTTTTAAATAGCTCTCCTGCGGCAAAGTACACCACCCAATCCCCGATCCAGCTGATCAATCTTTAATTCCTGCCTTGCAAAGTTCGCTTGACCGAACGACTTCCTTTATAATGTTCGCTTGTAGATCATTTATTGAAGTTGAGTTATGCATCACAGCAGAGGAAAATCCAAAAACAGTAAGACAGCCCATGCGCCTAAGCAAAAGATCAGCTATGAGAAAAAAGTTGATCCTGCCATTACTGAGTACTCTGTTCGCGCGTTGAACTGGTTGCGTAAAGCCGAATTCTTGATGAGTGCGCCAAAGCTGAGCCTGTGTGTTGAAGACACCGGTTATGAAGTTGCTTTTGCCGGACGTTCCAATGCCGGTAAATCTAGCGCCATTAATGCCTTAACCAACCAGAAGCAGCTGGCACGTGCCTCTAAAAAGCCGGGCCGTACCCAAATGATCAACTTTTTCAGCCTGGGTAATCCAGAACAGCGTCTGGTCGATTTGCCAGGTTATGGTTATGCAGCCGTACCGGAAGCGATGAAAATTGTCTGGCAAAAAGAACTGGAAAATTACCTGATTCACCGTAAAAGCCTGCAGGGCTTGGTATTGCTGATGGATATTCGCCATCCACTACAACATTTTGACGTGATGATGCTGGAATGGGCCTATTCACGTAAATTGTTCGTACATGTATTGCTGACCAAATCAGACAAACTGAATCGTGGACCGGCATCGAAAGCCTTGCAGGAAGTGAAAGCGGCATTGAAAAAGATGAAGCTGGATTTCTCCATTCAGTTGTTCTCGTCACTTAACAAGCAAGGCCTGGAAGAGCTGGCCAGTGTCATGGGTGGCCGATTGAACTTCACCCTTGAGCAATCCACACAATTTGATCTGGACAGCATTCCTGAAGCGAGCCTTGGTGATCTGGATGAACCACTCGAATCTTTAGATGTTGCAGAGGAAGAGTGCGAAACCGAAATTGCAGAAGATGCCACCGATGCAAGCCGACAAGCTGATTGATGGGGTCTGATTGAGCTAGACTGTCCGACAAAAATCATCATCAATTGATATTTCCGTGTCCCGTATTGCTAATCACAATGCGGGACATTTTTTTCATACTGGCCTTGAGCTCAAGTGCAGCACTGCACGCCAAAACAATAAGGACAGCATGATGAAACTTTTCTCCCGTTTAAGAAACTCCAAACTCGGCTCATCAATTGCCTATCATATTCATCCGCGTAAAGTAAAATTCGAGTGGCAGGACACCCCGATTGACTGGATTCCAAATCAACCTTATGTCAGCTATTTTATTAATGAAATCAACATGATTTTGCCTGCCGGCGAATTCTGGTTCTGTCGTTTATACAACAAGGTTTTGCCGCAAATTCAGGATGAAAAGCTGAAACAGGATGTACAGGCCTTTATCCGTCAGGAAGCCATGCATGCCCAGGCCCATAACTCGGCCAACAAAGAATATCTTACCGTGCGTAACATTGATATCCAGCGCAATCTGGATGTGATGGATTTCCTGTTCAGTCAACTACTTGCCGATCAGCCTTTGGGTGTAAAAGTACCTAAATTGCTTGAACATCAATGGGATTTATTCCGCCTTGGCATTATTGCCACGGTAGAGCACATGACTTGCGTACTGGGGAAATATGCCCTGTACAACCAGGAGTGGGAAAAACTGGGGGCTGACCCTGCCATGCTGGATCTGATTAAATGGCACGGCGCAGAAGAAATTGAACACCGTACCGTCGCCTTTGATTTGTATCGTCATCTAGGGGGCAGTTATATTGCCCGCTATTATTTAAGCATTATTGTAATTGTGGCAGTGATTGGCTTGTGGGTCGATGGCACGGCTCATCTGCTCAAGCAGGATCCACGTTTTCAGTCTATCCGCCCTGCAGTGTACAAGCCGTGGATCTGGCACGAATGGTATGCCATTGCCCAACGTGACAACAATTTAATGCCCAGCCCCTTCTGGCTGGTATCACAGCAACTGGGCTATTTGATGCCCTGGTACGATCCGCTGCATGAAGCCAAAACTGAAGATGCCATTGCTTACCTGAATCACTCCCCTGCGGCCAAACGTGCAGCCAAACTGAAAGTGGCCTAATCCTTTTATCATTCATTTGATAATTAAATACATGTATACAATTTAACCACAACAGGGCTTTATGCCCTGCTTTTTATTTGTTTTAAGATAAAAGTCGAGGAAAACAACAATAAGGATCATTTTATGCAAGCACGGATTTCAGTCATTACACTGGGGGTGCGTGACCTGGAAGCATCTTTGCATTTTTATCGCGAAGGCTTGGGCTTACACTGTGAAGGAATTATAGGGCAGGAATTTGAATATGGTGCGGTGGCCTTTATTGAACTGCAGTCAGGTCTGAAACTGGCTTTATGGCCGCAAAGCAGCATTCAACAGGATACCGGACTGGAGCTGACGCCAATGTGTGCCACTCAAATGACGTTGGGACAAAATGTCTATAGTCCGCTGGAAGTGGATCAGGTCATGGCTCAGGCAGCACATGCCGGCGCCAAAATCATTAAACCCGCACAAGCCACTTTTTACGGGGGGGTATGCGGGTTATTTTCAAGATCCGGATGGCCATGTCTGGGAAATCGTGTTTAATCCCAGCTGGGAAATGGATTAGGACACTTCTGGTTCACGGCTATAACGATCCACCACCACGCTAATCATCATATCGCCCTGAACATTGACCACGGTACGCACAGTATCCAGCAGACGGTCAATCGGCAGCAAGATTGCAATGGCTTCTGCCGGCAACCCGACCGATTGCAGCACCATAATCATGGTGACCATGCCTGCGCTTGGAATACCCGGCGCACCTAAGGAGGCAATCATGGCGGTTGCACAGACCACCAGCTGCTGACCGATACTCAAGTCCAGCCCCATCAGGTTGGCAATAAACAAAGCCGCAGCTGCCTCATACAGTGCCGTGCCATCCATATTCAGCTGGGTGCCCAAGGGAATTACAAAGCCTGCCGTTTGTGGACGTACCTTTAAATTTTCCTGTGCGCATTTCATTGACAGTGGCATGGTGGCCGAACTGGAACTGGTGGCAAATGCGGTAATCAGTGCCGCTCGGGTACCCTTGAAAAAGGTGACTGGACTCATCTTGCCAAAAATCCATAGCAACAATGGCAATACCACTGCACCATGAAAAATGGTGGTTCCGGTTACTACGGCGGCAAACTCGGCCAGACGGCTTAATACGGAAATGTCTTCGGTTGAAATCAGTTTCGCCAGCAAGGCAAAAATGCCGAGTGGGGCCAGCTTCATCACCCAGCTGATCATCATCATCATGATGTCAAAAAATTGCAGGCTTAACTTGCGTACACTGCGGAAATTCTCTCCGCCTTTGACCAGCGCCACGCCAATAAACAGGGCAAATACCACGACCGCCAGCACATTGCCTTCAGCAAAGGCTTTAAAGGGGTTAATCAGGGTATTTTGAATAAAATTGGTAAAGAAGGAAGATGGCGTCAAGGTGTCCGGCGTTTGATGGCTGTTCATGGCATCCTGAAACATCACAATATCCACGCCCTGCCCCACCTTAAACAGGTGTGCACAGCTTAATCCCAAAATCAGCGCCAAGGTGGTGGTGGTGACACAGCACAGCAGGGTGATTTTCCAGACCCGACCCAGCTGTCCACCGGCCTGCAAGTTTGAAACCCCAACCACGATCGAACTGAAAATCAGCGGAATGAGCAGCATCTTTAATAAACCAATAAAAATGCTGCTGGCCAGCCCCAAACCATAGAGGCTGATATCAAAAAACCGGGTATCGGGAAACAGATTTAACAGAAAACCAAATGCCACCCCTAAAATCGCAGCAATCAATATTTGTGTATTTAAGCTCATTACCACATGCTTTTTATCATTAAGTCCTGTCAGGCACTATGCCATGCCCTATTTTTAGAATCGAGGATTTTTTTGTCACAAGCTCAGCAGAAATAGATCAAAGCCAGTAACTCACTTTATCTGAATCAACAATACTTTAATAAACTGATGGCATAGAATCTGCTTATGCATAGATACTCATTCAGCCAATAATTAAAAGAGAAGCCATATGAAAAAAATCATGCTCATGACCGCACTCATTCTCAATATAAGCGTAGCAGTTGCCCATTCAGGCCATGGCTGCCACAAAGATGTTTCCGAGGACATCCCTCGCTGCCATTAAATGACCATAAAAAAACCGGACAGCAGGTCCGGTTTTTTTATGACAGTTCAGCCCTTATTGGGTTTCAATTTCACGCAAGCGAATCAAACCTTCCTGGGTTGTGCTACACACCAGCTCACCATTTTGCCACATGCGGCCGAAATTCAGTCCGCGCGAACTGACACTGACGGTCGCCTCCATATCATAGAGCATCCATTCATCGACACGGAATGGCTTATGGAAATACATGGCATGGTCAATGCTGGCACATTGCAGACTTGGGGAAATATAACTCAGACCGTGTGGGCGCAGAGCCGTGGTCATTAAAGTAAAGTCTGAATAGAATGCAGCAATCGCCTGATGCAGAGAAATTTCATCGACCTTATGGGCAATCTGGCCATGGGTTCGGATATAGTGAGCGTATGATGGCGCTTCAGGCTGAGGCTGAAATGGATTAACCGGCATCACCGGACGAATTTCCACATGACGGTCACGCATAAAGCTGGCACGCACATTTTCCGGCACGAATTCGACCAGCTGTGCTTTAAGTTCTGCTTCACTTTTCAGGTCTTCAACCGCAGGATATTCCGGCTCTGAAATCTGGTAATTCAAGCCTTCTTCCGGATTGGCAAATGAAATCATGGCGGTAAAAATCGTGCGTCCATGCTGAATGGCACGCACCTGACGACTGACAAAACTCTTGCCATCCCGCAGGCGGTCTACTTCATAAATAATCGGCGCATTGACATCTCCCCCATATAAAAAATAGGCATGCAAGGAATGCGCAGGACGATTTGTGGTATAGGATGCCGCGCGTAATGCCTGACCCAGCACCTGCCCACCAAAGACCCGCTTCCCGACCAGATTACGGCTTTGACCTCGGTAAATATTTTCTTCAATTTTTTCAAGGCTCAGTAATTCAACCAGTTCTTGGGTTAAGGCGTTCATAAGCAACCTGTTTTTAATGTGGGATACCTAAAATCTAGGCGAAAAATTTCAATCAATCAGCTAAGCTATAATTGCTATTTTGCCACAAATCCCAAAGAAAGCCCTAAAGTTCAACTGACTGGCCTGTCACGCGATTTGTGCTGAATATTCGCTAAAAATACGATTTTTAACGATAAAATTTAACACTCGAAATGCATTTTGTCAGAAAATGACATATTGTTTTAAATTACAATGATGCAAAACTGTTTCCCCCTCAGAAAATCTGTGGTTTCGGTCATTTAAGTAGGAGTATGTATGTCCAAGAGTGGCTTTGGTCAAATCTATCGTCAGCTTTCCAGTAAGCTGCTTGACCTGGTGGTAACCCCACATGTTCTTGGTGAGGTTCCTACTGAACCGACAACTACAGAAGTAAATTCCCAGACAGAGCAACCCGTTCAACAAAAAGTGGTCTGTTATGTATTACAAAATTATTCGCGCAGTAATGCCCTGATTGTCGATGGTGAAACCCGCCGGCTAAAACTGTCACCGGCATTAGATCCGCTGGTGGTGGGCGATCACAAGGAAAAAGCATCCATACTGTTCCTGCAGCACCATGATGAAAACAATTTACTCAACTCGCCGCCGCATGCCTTTCCGCCGCGCTTATTGCGTCTGATCGACATTCTGGAACATCATCCCCAGGTGGATATTGAACTGATTCCGGTCACCGTATTATGGGGACGTTCACCAGACAAAGAAGACTCCTGGCTGAAACTGCTGTTTACCGATACTTGGGCAACGCCAGGTACCGTTAAACAGTTGGTGAATATTGGTCTGCATGGTCGTCAATCCTATCTGGAATTCCATCAGGGCCAGTCTTTACGCCAGCTGATCGAATTTGCCAAACAGACCCATCCAAACCTTTCACCTGCAACGTATATTCTGAATAAACTGAACAACTATCTGGACGGTCAGCGTGAAGTCGTGCTCGGTCCGGATCTATCCGACCGCCGTAACGTGATGCATTCACTGATCAAATCTACGGATGTTCAGGATGCCATCCGCCGGGAAAGCATCCGTGGCAAAATCAGCATGATTGAGGCTGAACGCCGTGCCATTGGCTATTTAAACGAAATTGTATCGGACTATTCGCATTCAGCCGTGCGTTTTGCCGATATGGCACTGACCCGTTTATGGACCCAGCTCTATGACGGCGTAGAGGTACATAATTTCAGTACCGTGCGTGAACTGGCCAAAGACTACGAGATTATCTATACCCCCTGTCACCGCAGTCACATCGACTACTTATTGCTGTCTTATGTGATTTATAAACGTGGCATGATGGTGCCCTACATTGCCGCGGGCGATAACTTGAACATGCCTTTTGTCGGGCAATTATTGCGTGGTGGCGGTGCCTTCTTTATTCGTCGTACTTTCCGCGGTAATGGTTTATATACCACTGTATTTAAAGAATATCTTTTCAATATTCTGTCCCGTAACACGCCACTGGAATACTTTATTGAAGGCGGACGTTCACGTACCGGGCGTTTGCTGCCGCCGAAAACCGGCATGCTGGCCATGACCGTGCACGGGCATTTGCGTGGCCGTTCTAAACCCATCGTGTTTGTACCGACCTATATTGGCTACGAACGTCTGATGGAAGGTGCCACCTATGTCGGCGAAATGAACGGTAAAGACAAAGAATCCGAATCGATCATGGGCATTTTGAAAACCCTGCGCAAAATCGAACGTATCTTTGGTCAGGTGCATGTGAACTTTGGTGAGCCGGTATTCCTGGATGACATGCTGAAAAAGCATGGTGCGGAAAACATTAAAATTGCCAAGAATGATGATCCGATTCCGCAAGAAGTCTCGGATACAGTGAACAGTGCTGCCCATGCCATTCTGGAAAACATTAACCGTGCCGTGGTGATCAATCCGGTATCGCTGCTTTCGCTGATTCTATTGGCTACGCCTAAACACACGCTGGATGAAGAGATCTGCATCAAGCAGCTGGATGCCTACCGCAAGCTGTTGACTGCATTGCCTTATGATGCACGTACTCAGGTGACACCGCTTTCAGGCAAGGAAATTATTGCCTACGGTTTAAAACTGAAACTGATTAAACGCGTGAAGCATGTCCTGGGCGATATTATTGCCATTGAGGACAATCAGGCGGTATTGCTGACTTATTTCCGTAACAACATTCTGCATGCTTTCGTGTTGCCATCGCTGATTGCTGCGCTGGTTGAACATAACGGTTCGATTCGCCGTGGCGATTTGATTAATGTCATCCGTACGCTTTATCCATTCCTGAAAGCGGAACTGTTCCTGAAATGGAAAAAAGATGAAGAGCTGAAAGATCAGATCTGTGCCTATGCAGAAGCGTTGATTCAGGCGAAACTGATTTCTGAAGATAGCGAGGGCAACCTGGTTTCTCCTGCACCAAATTCAGAAGATCACAACCAGCTGGTGGTGCTCGCTGCGCCTGTGATGCAAAGTCTGGAACGTTACTACATGACCCTGGCTTTAATCACCCAGCGTGGTTCGGGCAATATCTCCACCCGTCAGGTGGAAGAGCTCAGTCATCTGGTCGGTCAGCGTCTGTCGGTCCTATATGAATTCAACTCGCCAGAATTCTTTGATAAATCGCTGTTCCAGAGTTTTATTAAAGTGCTGACCCAACAGGGCTATATCCGCAACAATGAAGATAACGCCATTGTGTTTGACGAGAACTTCCAGAACGTGGCGCAGTACGCCAACCTGGTACTGGATGATGTGACCTTGCAGATGCTTCAGCACATTACCACCTTCAGCGATGAAGAGCTGAAAGAAGCGTTGGATGCCGTTGCAGCGCAGCAGGCAAAACGCCGTTTGAAACGGAAGAAGAAATAATCTTCATTCTCCGTTCCCTCTCCTTCTAGGCATAGGTATCTACACAAATCCCGAGCTTTGCGTTAAATTGAAGAGCATGCTCTTCAATTTAACATCTCCGGTCTGGATCAGCGTCTGATTAAACGCTATAACAGCCTT
>NZ_JBNCAT010000033.1:0-29665 GCF_049808495.1 Acinetobacter sp. G11 | reverse complement strand
GAAAATAATTTCGATCGATCAACCAGTAAAAATCCACACAAGTTGTTCTTCATAATCTCTTAATGATCTTCTCAATGCTTCGTCAGCATCAAGCTAGGTCGGCTATATTACTCTCTATCTCTAGAAAGTCAACCAGTAAATCAGATTATTTTTAAACTTATCAAATAAAACCTAACTCAACCAATCTTAACTAAGTTACTGTTTTATCAGAAGTTTTAATCTTCACCACCGCCGATGGATGTGCATTCTACAGCATTTCAGAGGCCTTGCAACACCTTTTTTAAAACTTATGAAACGTGTGTTTATTTTATAAACCACAAAATTTATAAATAACTGTTTTATTTATAAAAATTATTTTAAGAAAAATGTTCGTCATTTTATTTTGAAATACTTAAAATTATAAACAATTGAAAATATTTAACTTTATAGAATTAAAAAAACAAAAAGCACGAGAATACTCCTGCTTTTTGTTTAATTTAGCAACAAATTAGAACTTCATACTCACCCGTGCCCAATAGTTTCGGCCAATATTGTTGAATTGCTCATCTGCAGCAAAACCAAAACCCGCACTACCCGCCTTGTTTAAATGTTCGCTATAGGTTTTATCAAACAGGTTATCTACACCTACAGACAAATCGACACCATCACGAATTTGGTAAGTACCATTCAACGACAAGGTTGCGAAACCGCTGCTTTCGGCCAAGTCATAACCTACGATATTGCCCTGATCTTGACTGATACGATTTTGTGCTGCAACCACTCGCCATAATGCACCCAAAGTGTATTTATCTTGAATATAACGAAGATTTACCCGTCCTTCCAAAGGTGCAATTTGCGGTAAAGGTTTATCGTCGGTGGTGTTTTTACCCCAGGCATACATCGCACTGACATCAGCCTGCAGATGATCGGTAAATTGATAGCCCACTCCGGCTTCTGCACCAGTAATGGTCGCATCGACATTTTTAGCACCTGCAGTTTTGCCATGACTCATCATGCCCGGCATACTATGGACATGATAACTCATCAACACATAATCATTGACTAAGCCCGCATAAGCAGAAACCCAGGAATTGACTGCGCCATGTTCATGTTGATAACCCAAATCAAGCTGCAAGGTTTTTTCAGTGTCGATACCATTAAATGAGTTCACAGTTCCGGGATTACCATGCGCAGTACTAAACAGCTCCCAATAATCCGGCATGCGTTCAACATAACCTAAACCAATATAAGTTTTGGCATCATGTTCTGGATGCTGATTTTCAAGACGGATAAATGCACTTGGTAATGTTTTATCTAATTCCAGGTTATAGCCTTTGTCTACAGATTCAGAGCGTAAGTCTTTGACATTCACCTGATCGACACGAACACCACCCACCCATTTATTTTGCTCATTCAGTTGATAACTGAGCTCGCCAAAGGCACCATATGAGCGGAATTTCATATCTTTGCTACGTGCTTGATCTTGATAGGGTTTCATCAAACTGCCACTGCGCTTAGAGTGTTGGTTATTTTGACTGTCAACACCTGTAATGAATTGCAGTTTATCCCATTGATGAGTAACAGCCAGACGGGCATTTAAGGTTTCTCGTGCCACGTTGGAAGCCATAGGCATATTCATCATGCCATCTGGTTTAAATTCACGTAAGCTAAAGTTATCCATGACATGATCATTAAAGCTATAGTTCACTTGTGCTTCGATTTTCTTGATCACATCGGTGACATTTTTCTTTTCGAGACGAAGTCCCAGACTTTCACGGGCAAATTTCGACCCATCCATCGAGCGGCCTGCATAAACGGCTTCACCGTCAGCCTTGCCACCCGTCAGTTCCACCCAGGTATTTTCATCCGGTGTCCAACCTAAAGCGACATCTGCATTCCAGCGCTCCCAGTCTGAAGAAACTGTATTGCCATCCCCATCTTTATAGCTATCCGACACAGAACGGTTGGCATTCAGGCGAACGTATTTCTGCTCATCGCCAACAGCAGCTTCAAGATTATGATCCAGTCGTCCATATGAACCTGCCAGCACACTGGCCTGACCACGATAATTTTTTTCAGCCGTTAATTCAGTTTCCGGACCACGTTCAAAGAGCACTGTCGCAGCCGAACCGGTATTGGCATATTGCACCGTTTGCGGTCCTTTGATCACCGAAATACGGTCATAGCTTTCCGGTGAAATATAAGATGTCGGTGCATCCATACGGTTTGGACAGGCACCCAGATTTTCCGAACCATCGGCTAAAATTTTAATCCGTGAACCAAACATGCCACGGAAAGTCACATCGCCATTGGTGCCGCCATTTTTGATCGAACTGAATCCCATAATGCTTTGCAGATAGCCTGCTCCATCACTGGCTGGAATCGGCTGGATGGGCTGTTTGGGATCGGCATGCACAATCAAGCCATTGGCATCATTGCCCTGATGAGCAGTCACCACGATAGGGGCTAAAGTTTGCACTGTTGTCATTTGCTGCTCAGCAAAGGCTGAAGCTGAATAACAGGCAACACAAATCGCAGCCGCAAGTGGCTGTAAAAAGAATTTTGGCTGAGTCATTTTATTTCTCACTTAAATCATAAATATAACTGTGCCTAGGTCAGTGAAGACCCGGCGTATAAAACATGGTTTAAGCGAATGTTGGCGGGGCTCGGCCTTGAGGAATGAGAAAGAGTCGCTGTAAAACAAACCAGACATGACCAAAGGTCTTCTGGAATGCCAGTAACCGCACTTGAATACGGTCTAAAACTTCTTTGACTTCAAGCTCTGGCGGCAAAACCAGATTGCCGTAGACAGTACAATACTGACATTGGTGACTGGCATCATGATGATCATGTTCTACAGATTGCTGTTGATGATCTTGATGCAACTGATGATGTGCAGGTGTGGACGCGGAAATGTGCGGTAAAGCAGGTTTTTGCAATAATGCACGCGTAATGGTTTCACAGACCGGAGCAATCTGATATTGCTTCGGCAGCAAAGGCTGTAAAAACACAGCAATCTGTAAAAATACGGCTATACAGGATAGCAGTAGACCATTACGAAAAAGCACAGGCAAATCCTAAAATTTGTCGGAGGCCAGTATAACAAAGCCCAATTTGAATTGGGCTTTTTTTAACTACTTAATTCAGGAATTTTATGGATTAGCGCTTCACCGCGACTTTTTCTTTCTGGCGCTGACGAACCACTTTTTCTACTTTTTCACGTGCACGTTGACGTTTTAAAGGCGATAAATAATCAACAAACAATTTACCATTTAAGTGATCCATTTCATGTTGGATACAAACAGCGAGAAGTTCGTCCGCTTCCAGCTCAAATGATTGACCCTCAAGGTTAATTGCCTCGATTTTTACACGTGACGGACGCTCAACTTTATCGTATATTTGAGGCACTGACAGACAGCCTTCTTCATAAGGCTGGGTTTCTTCAGTTAATGGCGTAACTTTGGGGTTAATGAATACCATGGGTTGATCTTTATTTTCAGATAAATCCATGACAATCAGCTGAATATGACGATCCACCTGTGTAGCTGCCAAACCAATACCTGGGGCTTCATACATGGTTTCAAACATATCGGCTGCGAGCTGACGAATTTCATCAGTGACTTCTTCGACTGGTTTAGCAATGGTACGAAGACGGGGATCCGGGAAACTTAAAATAGGTAATAAGGCCATACGGTGTCCTCACTTATGCCATTGATCAAAAAACAAAATGAAGGAATGCTTCATCAAAAAAATGTGTGTAATATCGTTATTATAACGCAACTACATACATAATTTTAGGAATTATGATAATGAAAAAGGTTTTGAAGGGCATGCCAACTTTTAGTGCCTTGGGGTTTAAAAAACAATTATTGGCACTTGCCGTATGTGTAAGTGTTGGGGCCGGCATGGTCAGCGTTGCTGAAGCAGCACCTGCCCGCAATATCAATCCACCTGCATTAAAAGCCGGAGCACCACAAGTGTATGTGGTGAAAAAAGGCGATACTTTATGGGATATTTCCAAAAGATTTTTGAAGAATCCGGTACGTTGGCCTGAAATCTGGGCCAGCAATAAACACGTGAAAAATCCACACTGGATTTTCCCGGGCGACCGCCTGCTCATGTGTACCTATAATGGCAAACCGATCATCGGTAAAGATGAAGGTGATGGCTGTGAAGGGATTATCCGTCGTTATACCGGTGGCACCAAGTTACAGCCTCAGGTTCGGGTGGAATCATTAAACAATGCCATTCCGGTCATTCCACTGGAATACATCAAGCAGTGGCTAGAACGCAGCACGATTGTGGCACCTGAATCCATCACCGGTACGCCATACATTTTAGGCACGGCGGATCAACGTGTTCTGGCGGCTCAAGGTCAAACCGTTTATGCACGCGGCAATGGCCTGGAAGTGGGTCAACGCTATGCCGTTTACCGTGAAGGTGAACCGTATATGTTTACCGATGCTAAAGGCAAAAAATACAATGCCGGGCTTGAATTGATTCAGGTGGCATCTGGTGTTGCCGTCCGTGGTGAAAATGACATTACTACGCTTGAACTGACAGATACCTATAATGCTGAAGTTCGTCGTGGTGACCGTGTACTGCCTGAATATGATCCAATGCTGCCAACCTTGTTCTACCCGACCAATGCTGAAGATGTTGCTGCCGGTGGACAAGTGGTTCGCGTAATGGGTTCGATTGGCACCGCTGCAAAACACAGTGTGGTGACGATTGACCGTGGTAGCTTGCAAGGTGTTCAAGCCGGACAAGTCTTGACGGTAACCCAGAAAGGCGAAGTCGTAACTGATCCCAAAACCAAAGAGCGTATTCAGCTCCCTGGACAGCGCATTGGCAATATCATGGTATTCAAGAGCTTTGATAACCTGAGTTATGCCTATGTACTGGATAGCGAATTGCCGATTAAAGTCGGTGCTGGCATTCAGCCACCACTGATGGATGAATAATCCTGCACTCGAAATTTAGAAATGGGGCTGAGATTCAGCCTCATTTTATTTTTTAAACAATAATTTAAACAATAAAAAGAAGACATCTTTCAAGGTCTCGTTATGCTCAGTTCATTAAGCTCCTTGCAGCTGGATTACATTCGGCTATGGTTTCTGGTACAACACTCGCTCACCAGTTTTTATAAAATCAGTCAGTACTATACCCATCTGGTCGAGGCAACACAGCCCGATCAAATCGAAACCTGGCAAAAGCTTGGCATTCACAAAAACCATATTCAGCGGCTGCGAGATTTTCATCTTCCCGAATCGCAGCGGCAATTTCAGCATTGTATTGATCTGATCCAGAAACAGAGTGATTTTGTGCTGTTGCAGGATGATGTGCACTACCCGCAACAGCTGCTGCCCTATGCGGACAAGCCTCCGATCCTGTTTGGCCAGGGCGATGCCCAAGCCCTGTTGCAACCGCAAATTGCCATTGTCGGTAGCCGTAAACCTAGCAATCACGGGCGGCAAGTGGCCTATGACTTTGCCTATTACCTCAGTGAAAAGGGCTTTTATATTGGCAGTGGCTTGGCACAAGGCATTGATGAAGCCGCGCATCAAGGGGCTTTGCAGCACAATCGCACCATTGCCGTGATGGGTACCGGCCTGGATCAAACCTATCCGACACAACATCAGTCTTTGCGACAGCAGATTCTTGCTCAGGCCGGCACGGTGATTACCGAATTTTTACCTGGAACCCCTCCCTTACAGCACCATTTTCCACGGCGCAACCGTATTGTCAGTGCCTTAAGCCTGGGGGTCATTGTTGCCGAAGCCACTTTAAAAAGCGGTTCACTGATTACGGCAAAACTGGCAGCGGAACAGGGCAAATTGGTGTTTGCCATTCCGGGACATATTTATAGCGAGCATCATCAAGGCTGCCATCAACTGATTCGTGAAGGTGGCATTTTAGTCGATCATCCTGAACAGGTGATTGAAGATCTGGCCCTGCCGACACAATGGCAAGCTCAACAGCATAGTGAACAGACCAGTAAACTCGCACCTCTGGATGCCCGGCCCGAACTGCCAGCGCATTTAAGCACTTTGTATAATCAGCTAGACTGGATCGGGCAACATCTGGATGAGCTGGTTACTCATCTACAATCAGACGTTGCCACACTCACCAGCCAGTTGATGGAGCTGGAATTACTTGGCTTGTGTACTCAGCAAGCAGGTTTGTATCTACGTTGTCGTCCCGACAAATAAGGTTCACAATAGCGCTTTAACAAATGTGAAGGGAAAAAAATCTGATGATTACCACCTCTGTTGCCGAAGCTGCTCAATGTTTAAAACAGGGACATGTTTTAGCATATCCTACAGAAGCAGTTTGGGGCTTAGGCTGTGATCCTTTTAACGAACAAGCGTTCTTGGAAATTTTACGCTTAAAGCAACGTCCTATTGAAAAAGGGGTAATTTTACTGGCAGCGCAAATTGCACAAGTCGAACCTCTGTTAAAACCGCTGACCGCAGAAATGCGCCAACAGGTCATTGATTCCTGGAGCCATCGCTCGCCTACTGAACGTGCAACCACATGGCTGTTACCTGCAGGCAACCATATTCCGGCATGGATTAAAGGCAATCATCCCAAAGTAGCGGTACGGGTCACCACACATCCCTTATGCGTTGCGCTCTGCAATGCCTTTAACGGGTTTATTGTTTCGACCAGTGCCAATCCTGCAGGGGGAAGCCCTGCCCGCTCCCTTCAGGAAGCCAGCCAGTATTTTTCCAGTCAGCTGGATTATTTAAATGGCGATTTGGGTTTGAGCAAAGAACCTAGCCGTATTATGGATGCTGAAACAGGTGAAGTGATCCGCGCTTAATGCGGGTCATTTTGGTATGATGCGTGCTGAACATTATTTTCAGGCAAAAAAAAGCTCAACCATATAGGGACGGTTGAGCATAAAAAGGATGTGCGTAAATCACATCCAGAGGGTCTGTGAATCTGATTGCGAAGGTTTAAAGATTGTTAAGAATAACTTAAACATTCACGATATAAATATTATGTATTAACTGATTTCTTTATACAAATATATTATTTATCTAAAAAGGCAGTTAAAAACTATCAAATAGTTATCATTTTTTATTAACAATTTAAATTATCTCACTATTTTTTAATTATCTTTTAGCAAAACATCCATTTAAAATGCTTTTTATACTCATTACTCAGACTTTATTTCCATAAAAAATAATTGTTAAAAACCAATTCGTTTGTCTGTTTTTTAATCCATTATTTAACCCTTATGTATTTAACTTGGCTGTTTTAAGAATGCTCTCTTTTTTCTGAGCCAATAAAATGCCCGATAAAATGACCAGTCCTCCAATACTGTGGTAAATCGTCCATGCTTCACCCAACCAAAGTTTGGCAATAATGGCCGTACAGACCGGCATTAAATTCATAAAAATACTGGTACGATTCGGCCCGATTATCTGTACCGCCAGCATCCACACCAGTGGTGCAATTAAAGAGGGGAAAATACCGGCATACAGCACACTGCTTACATTGTGTTGATCAATTGCATCCAGCCCCAAGTATAAAACGAAGGGCAAATGGTAAAGCAGGGCAAAAATAATCTGTACATACAGGCTAATCAGCAAGGGAATCTGCAGTTGCCACTTTTTCAGAAAAACCCCATAAAAGGCATAAAAAAACACCGCCAGCACCATCATCACATCGCCCAGATGCCCTCCGGACTGCACAAGTTGGCTGAAATTCCCTTGTGCCATGACATAGAGCAAACCGGCAAAAGACAGCATGCTGCCTACAACGGCAAAACGGTTGGGAATGTCCTTCAGCATGAGCATGGACACAAAGATGGTAAATACCGGAATAAAGGCATTGATAATGCCCATATTGGTAGCCGTAGTATAATGCGCTGCGCTATAACCCAGACCCTGATACAGCACCATGCCAAAAGCCCCCAGTACTGCCAGCTGTTTCCAGTGCGCCAAAACCAGCTGTCGTTCACGCCAGACCTTGCCCAGCATAAATGGGGTTAACACCACAAAAGCCACCAGCCAGCGATAGAAGCTGATACTGACAGGTGAAATATAGTCCGCCACATAGCGTGTTACGGTAATATTCATGGACCAGATTAAAACGGCGAGTAATGGCAAAGTGAATGCCCACCAGACTGTTTTGTGTTGCTGTGTCATGCCCTGTACCATGTCTGAATGTTCAGTTTTTATTTTTACTGAAGTCTGAAATAATTAGAATATCGAATTTCAGACATTAATACTGCGCTCAGGACACGGAAGAATGGGATGTGACAATTGAAATGACTGCCAAGCTCTTTCAGGCATGAATAGACGCAGACATAAAAATCAAGGACATTCACATGCTTAAGCAGATTCAAAACTATATAGAAGTGGATGATTTCTTTTATCAGAAAGATGAAGTTATTGCGCCACACAGTTCATTATGGGGTGATTTCAATTTTAGTTTGAATGGTATTTTAGAATATGAAATTGAAGGACAGATTTATCTGTCGCCACCGAACTATGGCCTCTGGCTCCCGCCACAAACAGCCCATACCTCTATCGCACTGGATGAACAAATCACCCACTATGTCTGTATTCGGGTACATCCGTGTTTATGTCGGCATTTCGCCCCGGATACCAAAACCTTAAGTATTCGCCCCTTTCTGCGGCATTTGGTGCATGAAATCCTAGAACAAAAACAACAGGGGATAACCACACTGCATTATCAGCACTTATTACTGGTACTGATGGATCAACTCAAAACTGCAACAGCATATGATCACTATTTACCGCAAACCAACCATGTTTTGCTTAAGCCGCTATTGCAGCAATTAGCCGATCCACAGCTATTTCAAAAGAGTTTGCAGCAGCTTCTTAACGGCTTGCCGATGAGCGAACGGCATTTACTGCGCCTGAGCCAGCAAGAATTGCAATTGAGCTTATCCGAATGGCGCAATCGGGCCAAAATTTTATATGCGATCGCTCAAATTCGCCAAGGCAAGACAGTGAAGAAACTGGCCTATGAGCTGGGTTATCAGCACAGTTCCAGCTTTATTGAGTTTTTTAAACGATATACCGAACAGACACCTGCACAACTGCGTGATATCTAATCCTTATATGAACTTAAATCACCTGCTTTGCAATTTGCAGCAGCTTCACAACAAAAATGCCCTAGTCACGGGCTAAAGTCCTATGCCATTTTGATGACAGCACGCTATTGAAGGGTGTCTCTAGAATATATTTCTTCACGTCTTTAATTTTTTTAAATAGTTAGGTCTGATGTTGTCATTGGATCTATAAGGATGCGATATGAAAACACCATTACTGGCTTCACTCTGTGTTGCCGCTCTGGCATTAACAGCCTGTGATAAAAAACCCAATGAAGCACCCGCATCGTCAGCAGCCACACCTTCCTCCCCTGCAACTCCACCACCTGCGACCGTAGCATTAAGTACAAACAATCTCAAAGATATTAAAAATGATTTAGTTGAAATCCAGACCCTCTCCCAAAATCGTTCCAAAGAGGCTTTAGACTTACAGAATAAAGCCAATCAGGCTGCGCAAAAAGGTGATAAAGCCAGTCTACGCACGACCGTTGCAGAAATGAAAACTTATATTGCCAACTTTAACCGGGACCTGGATGCTTTAGCCCTGAAAAGTACCGAGCTAGACAAAGTGCGGGAAAAAATCAAAGAGTCCAATAATCTGGGTATCGAACTTTCCGAAGAAAGCATAGCGGAAAAACCGGATATGAAAAAAATTGATGAACTGCGAAACCGGGCGATGCAATTGCAAAAAGAACTGGTCGCCGACATGCAGGCTCTGGAAAACAAAGTCAAAACCGCACAATAATGCATTGCATGATAAAAACAGGTCAATTGGCCTGTTTTTCTTTGCCCGGCATGAAAGATTTCTGGCGAGATATCAATAAAGACTTGTCGATTGACCCAATAAGCTTTAAAACAAAGCAGTCATTCAAGTTTAAATATTCAAGGACTTTCTATGAGCCAATCTGTTTATGACATTCCCGTCAAGACCATTGCCGGACAGGACATCACCTTAAATCAATATACAGGCAAAGTTTTGCTGTTGGTGAATGTCGCATCTAAATGCGGTTTAACCCCACAATATGAAGGTCTGCAAAAACTGTATAAAGAAAAGCAAGACCAGGGACTAGAGATTTTAGGTTTTCCGGCCAATAACTTCCTAGCGCAGGAACCGGGTTCAGATGCAGAAATCCAGGAGTTCTGCTCTGTGAATTATCAGGTGGATTTTCCACTATTTTCTAAAATTTCCGTCGCAGGGGAAGACAAGCACCCGCTTTATCAAACCCTGACCCAGGCCATTCCTGAACGTATCGGCGAAGGGCCTTGGTGGAAAGACCTGGTCGATTATGGCCTGACTCCAAATGAGCCGCCTGAAGTGTTATGGAACTTCGAAAAATTCCTGATCAATAAAAAAGGTGAAGTGGTTGCACGCTTTGCCCCCGACATCACAGCCGATGATCCGCGTATTGTTGATGCGGTTAATGCTGAACTTGCCAAATAAAAGCATGTTCTAGACCGGCCGGCTCATCTTGTTTAATTCAAGCTGAAGCCGGCTTTATTTTTTATATAATTATTTTACTTTTCAAAAAACCGTCCAGCCATGAAATCGGTTAAACATGGCCCAGAACCGGGCGAAGGTCAGGCCATTTCTATCCCCTTCTTATCCCCAGTTTTTATCATCACACGGGTGAAATAAGCTGCCCTATATGAGATGCCGATCAAAATCATCACCAGACAAAACAAGCTACTTACGGATAATGAAAACCGATTGCCCTACCCCTTGGAAAAATTCCTGATCAGCAAGCAAAGAGAAATTGGCAGACTCAAGTCAAGGAAATGATTCGGAGAATTCCATGTCATCCGTGCTTCAGAGCAGCTGGCAAGTTACATTTATACAATAGATTATTCACGTTTTCTCTTTAACTTAGGGGTGAAATAAAAATATTGGCAGATCGCTATTTTAAATATAGGTAAATCCATGAAAAAACTAGTCCACGCTGGACTCTTTGCTTTAACCACTGCCGTGCTCGCAGCACCTGCAGCAATCGCTGCGCCACCTGCTCATGCCCACGAAAATAACAGTCATGCCCAAAATATGCATTCGGGTAATACACATGGCCAGCAGCACGCTGAACAGCGTCATCATGACATGGTACAGGACCGGGTTTTAAAACCATCCCGCGACTGGAAAGCAGGCCAGGCCCTGCCTTCACATTATTATGGTCAAGGCTACACCATTGATCATAAGCGTTATAAAAATCTGAGCAAACCGGGCAAAAATCAGCGCTGGATTCGCGTTAATGGAGACTATGTCCTGATTAACACGCTTAATCACAGTATTGTGAAAATTATGTCAAATTGATTTGGGTAAATTGTCTAAATCTGAAGAGCGCTGCGGCGCTCTTTTTTAATCACCTATCCGCTGATATTTAAAATATTTGTTATTGCTTTGCAACAATCAGTTTTTTCTCCACATTTTGTCCCCATATTGTGAGGTATTGATTGAAGCTGAAATGAAAGAGATATGAAAAAATTCATCCAAAATGCGGTTTCTCCTTTTGTGATGTTTAGTGCGGGCCTTTTGTTGATTGGTTGTGAACAGGCCAATAAACTGGATGCAACAGAAAATGAAACGTCACCTTCCAGCGAAGTCTCCGAACAGGTCTCTACCCAGTCTGCTACAGAACCTTCAGCTACAGCCGAACTGAAAAGCAGCAACATGTTTTATATCGTCCGTGATGTTGCCGATATGCAATTGAAAACCGGTAACTATATTGAACAGCTCAAACAGACCCAAACGGATTTAGAAGCAGCGGTTTCCAATCATGACCAGCAGCAATTACAAAACACTGCAGAATCCTTAAAAACCCAGTTAAAAGGCTTTGACCAGGCACTCAGCAGCCTGAACCTGAAAAGTCAGGAAATTGATTCCATTCGTCAAAATTTGATGCAGGCCAATCAGCAAGTACTGGCTACGCCGTTTTTAAATGGCGAGCTTGACTTGACTCAGGTCGATTTCAAGAAAATTGAACAACAGATGGGTACGATCCAGATGGAAATGATTAAACTGGCCGGCATGATGATTCCTGAAGGTCAGAATAATTCAGGGCAAAATGAATCCAATCAGGAAAGTTAATTCTCCTGTAAATAAAGCCTCTAAAAATAAAGACCAATTCAGGGTCCTGCAGAATTGGTCTGTTTAAATTGAAGATTAAAGTCTCATATCAATTACGATACGGCCATCAATTTTACCCTGCTCCATACGTTCAAAAATATCGTTAATATTTTCAAGCGGTTCAACATGGATATGCGCCTTAACCTTGCCGCGCGCTGCAATATCCAGTGCTTCTTTCAAGTCCAGACGCGTTCCGACAATCGAACCGCGCACGGTAATCCCTTCCAGCACCATATTAAAAATCGACAAGTCAAAGGTTCCTGCTGGCAAACCGTTTAAAACCATCGTACCACCACGACGAACAATTGCCACCGCCTGTTCAAATGCCTTTGGTGATACTGCGGTCACCAAAACCCCGTGGCAACCCTCACCCGTGGCTTTCATGACTTCTTCCTTGACGTCCACGTTCCGGGCATTAATGGCTACATCGGCACCCAAGTTTTTGGCCAGTTCCAGTTTAGAATCATCCACATCGATTGCCACCACATTAAAACCCATGGTCTTGGCATACTGAATTGCCACATGGCCTAGGCCACCAATTCCGGAAATGGCCACCCAGTCCCCGGTTTTGGCCTCGGTCATTTTCAAACCTTTATAGACTGTCACGCCAGCACACAGAATCGGGGCGATTTCCAGCAGGTCAACCCCTTCCGGAATTACACCAACGTAGTCACCATCTGCCAGGCAATATTCAGCAAAACTTCCATTCACTGAATAACCCGAATTTTGCTGTTTCTTGCACAAGGTTTCCCAGCCAGCATAGCAATGATCACAATGACCACATGCAGAATACAGCCACGGAACACCAACAATATCACCCACCTTTAAATGTTCTATTCCCTCACCAACTTCAATGACTTCACCCACGCCTTCATGTCCGGGAACAAAAGGTAAAGTCGGCTTTACCGGCCAATCCCCATGCATGGCATGCAGATCGGTATGACAAACACCTGTTGCAATAATTTTCACCAGTACTTTGCCTGGACTGATTTTCGGAATTTCCAGCTCTTGTATTTGCAGCGGCTGGTTAAATGCCGTAACCACCGCGGCTTTCATTGTATTTGTCATATTGATGTTCTCCATATTACACATACTGAGAAGACTCTTGTTGGAGGAGCCACAGCTCCACTATATCGAACAATAAATCATCAAAATGAGGGGATTTGTATCGGATTTGATCACTTTAGATGCACTTGCCATTCAGCAGTACAAGGGTTGCCGGCTGTAAAATGATTATTTCTTAGTTGGAGCCTATTTGAAAAAATCCCTTGTACGGCTATAAATAACAGCAAGGCATAGCCAGTCTTGCAAAGCCGGGATTCAGGCAACTGATACAAATTAAAAATGTCGAGTTTAGCTAAAATTTTTACTGAGATTTATAGAGTGAAGATAATTGTTAAGGGTGAGTTTTCCATCTTAGCGATGAGGTTCATCCTTATCGATTCATGAATCTTACTGTGCATGCCATTGTTTGAAAGCGGCCTGTATCGCCTGTTTTTCTTTAGACGAGGCTAGACGGCTTTCCATAGCAGAAAAATCACCCTTATATGCAGAAGCAACCATGGATTTTGCCAGTTCCTCAATACTCTTTCGACCCTGCTGTTTATAAGCCAGGATTTCATTCTGCGTTAATACCAGGTCCCAGCAGGACACCACTGAACTCATGTCGACGGCAATGCTGAGATAATAATGGATATTGTCTTGGTAGAGTTCCCAAAAGTGCGGTTCATGTTCAATAAGGTTCATCTAAAACCATCAGCGTGCAAAATAGATACTTTCAATCTATACCCAATCCCTGCTGATAAGATATGCAACTTTAGATGTTATTTCTGTACTGCTGAAAGGGAATCCAAATTCTTTGGCTTGAAATAACCCAGCAAAAACCAATTGTTCTAAACGAAAACTATAAATCATCTAAAAATTAGAGATAGCGAGTTTAAAGGAAAGAATGGATAAGCCTTTTAAGCTCGACATTATGGGTACTGCGCTATTTTCTATTTTCCCTGTATATAATTGATGTTTTTATTAAAAAACGTTAGCTACTTCTCGTTTTTCCTATAATATGTACAAATAGAAAGCACAGAAAAATATTTTATAATATGAAAAAAATGATTCTAGTGGTGGTCTGTTTCGTAATCATGGCTTATGGCGTATTGCATTTCATCATGCCTGAAAAAACCATCCCACGCTTAAATCAATTTTTTTCTCGACCCGTAAAAGATGTCCAACTGATTCAAGACTGGCTCAAACATAATCAACAACAGCAGTTGTTATTGGTGGATGTCATCCAATCGGTCAGCCCAAAGCAAACTGGTCCGTATGTTGAATACATCAAACAACGAATTGAATTTAATCAACAAAATATCCAGCGTATTAAACTCAGTCACTACAAAAGCAAAGCATTTAAAGAAATTCAACAGCTGGAAATTCATGCCTTGCAACAATGGAATAATGTCCATCAAAGCAATATTGTAGAGGCTTTTGAACAGCAACAACGTTTTCTAGATGTGCCAATTAACGAATTGGAACAACTGAACATTGAAGCACGTTACGCGCTTCAACAGCAAGAAGTGAGCGTATTGCAACGCCTGCAACAGTTGATCCAGCAAGACAGCGATTATGTTGCAGATATTGACCACAGCCTGCTTGGCGACTGGCTTGATTACCATTTGATGCAACATGAGCTTCACCCGATCATTGCCGAATGGCAAAATCCTTCCTCCACTGCCCCAGGGGATCGTTTAGAAGCGTTGCAAGATTTACAACTGTATAAACGTTTTCAGCCAGATACGGATGAATATCAATACATCATGGCGCTTTCAACTCAGCTTTGGCATGTCGAATATTCCGCTTCATCCAATCTGGTCACGGCAAACGCTCGGCCTATTTCATATGCCGATCAAGTTGGAGAAGAAATTATCGTTCCGGAAGACCCACCAAAAGCTGAAAAATTAAAGCAACAGATTAAGATTCAAGACGACAAGGTAAGTGATCTGTTATTGGGTCAGCTCAGACAGGCTTTCTTTAAAGAAAAATAGAATTAAATATAGAAAATTCACTCTGCTTTTTAAGCAGGAATCATTTCTTGGGGAAAGTAGAAAAAATTGAAAAACGATAGCTTAAAGCTAATTTTTAAAGACTTGTTTTCAAGTACAAAACATTTTGACCACTCTATCTTCAAATAAAAAAAACCACCCTTTCGGGTGGTTTTTTCAATCTCGAACCGTGTCTTATTGAGCGCGGTTTTTGATTTTGCGGATGGTTTCCAGCTGAGCAGCAGTTTCTGCAAGAGCAGCAAGAGCAGCAGCAGAGTCCAAGTCGCTCTTTTGATTTGCTAGCAATTGTTCAGCTTGTTTACGAGCTTCAATAATTGCTGCTTCATCAAGGTTGTCAGCACGTACTGCAGTGTCTGCAAGTACAGTAACAACGTGCGGTTGAACTTCTAGTACACCACCAGATACATAGATTAACTCTTCTGTACCGTTTTCAAGCAGAACGCGGATTGCGCCCGGCTTGAGTAAAGTTACCAGCGGAGCATGGCCAGGCATAATACCCAACTCACCGCCAGCACCTTTAGCAATTAGCATAGTTACAGTGCCTGAGTACAAAGACTCTTTAACACTTACAACGTCACATTGCATAGTCGCCATGAGAATCTCCTAAATTAGGTAGCTAATTAAAGTTTCTCGGCTTTAGCAATCACTTCGTCAATACCACCAACCATATAGAACGCTTGTTCTGGGATGTGATCGTATTCACCAGCTAGAAGACCTTTAAAGCCACGAATTGTTTCTTTAAGCGGTACAAGTTTACCAGGAGCACCAGTAAACACTTCAGCTACGTGGAACGGTTGAGAGAAGAAACGTTGGATCTTACGTGCACGGTATACAGTAAGTTTGTCTTCTTCAGCCAATTCGTCCATACCAAGAATCGCGATAATGTCTTTCAGTTCTTTATAACGTTGAAGAACGTTTTGAACTGAACGAGCAATTTCGTAATGCTCAGTACCTACAACTAATGGATCTAACTGACGTGAAGTAGAGTCAAGTGGATCGATCGCTGGGTAAATACCAGAAGATGCGATGTCACGGCTCAATACTACAGTTGCGTCCAAGTGAGCGAAGGTAGTAGCAGGCGATGGATCTGTTAAGTCATCGGCAGGTACGTATACCGCTTGGATTGACGTAATAGAACCAGACTTAGTCGATGTAATACGTTCTTGAAGAACACCCATCTCTTCTGCAAGAGTCGGTTGGTAACCTACTGCAGATGGCATACGACCTAGAAGTGCTGATACTTCAGTACCCGCTAGTGTATAACGGTAGATGTTGTCTACGAACAATAGTACGTCACGGCCTTTACCGTTTTCGTCTTTCTCGTCACGGAAGTACTCAGCCATGGTCAAACCAGTCAACGCTACGCGTAAACGGTTACCCGGTGGCTCGTTCATCTGACCGTAAACCATCGCTACTTTGTCAAGTACGTTAGAGTCTTTCATCTCGTGATAGAAGTCGTTACCTTCACGAGTACGCTCACCAACACCAGCAAACACAGATAAACCTGAGTGCGCTTTAGCGATGTTGTTAATCAACTCCATCATGTTTACAGTTTTACCAACACCGGCACCACCGAACAGACCAACTTTACCACCTTTAGCAAACGGGCAAAGTAAGTCAATGACTTTAATACCAGTTTCTAAAAGGTCAGTAGATGCTGCTTGTTCAGCATAAGAAGGTGCTTGACGGTGAATCGGCAAACGTTCTTCAGTTGCAACTGGACCAGCTTCGTCGATAGGGCGACCAAGAACGTCCATGATACGGCCTAAACATGCAGTACCTACAGGTACAGAGATAGGCGCGCCAGTGTTAGTTACGTTCAAACCACGTTTAAGACCTTCTGTAGATCCCATTGCGATGGTACGAACTACGCCATCACCAAGTTGTTGCTGAACTTCTAAAGTAGTTTCAGTACCGTCAACTTGGAGAGCGTCATAGATCTTAGGAACGCTGTTACGTTCAAACTCGACGTCGATAACCGCGCCGATGATCTGAATGATACGACCGCTACTCATTGCTGTCTCCTCAATTCAAACTAATAATGTTAAACGGCAGCGGCACCACCAACGATCTCAGAAATTTCCTGAGTAATCGCGGCTTGACGCAGCTTGTTATAAATAAGTTGTAGGCTCTTGATCAGCTCACCCGCGTTATCTGTTGCAGCTTTCATTGCAACCATACGCGCAGACTGTTCACACGCGATGTTTTCAATCACGCCTTGATAAACCATAGACTCGATGTAACGAACCAATAAACCATTTAAAAGCTCTTCAGCTTCTGGTTCATAGATATAGTCCCAACCGTATTGACGGTTCAGGCCTTCGCTTTCTTCAGCAGCTGCTAAAGGAACGAGCTGTTCGATCTTTTGGTTTTGAGTCATGGCATTGACAAAGCCGTTTGACACCAGATAAATACGATCTAACTCGCCTTTATCATAAGCGTCCAACATCACCTGTACAGAACCAGTTAACTGTTCAAGACTTGGCGCATCACCTACGTTTGTAGTTGCACCAAGCACTTTACCGCCGTAGTTTTTAAAAAACGAAACCGCTTTTTGACCAATTAAAGCAAATTGAACTTCAATTGACTGCTCTTGTTGCTGTTGGACGTGTTTAACCACTTTCTTGAACAGGTTAATGTTCAAACCACCAGCAAGGCCGCGATCTGATGACACAATGATATAGCCAACGCGCTTAACCGGGCGTTCAACCATATAACGGTGTTTGTATTCAGGGTTCGCTTGTACCAAATGAGCAATTACACGGTGCATATTTTCGGCATACGGACGGCCCTGAGCCATGCGCTCTTGCGCACGACGCATCTTAGAAGCTGCTACCATCTGCATCGCGCGAGTAATTTTCTGCGTGCTTTTGATACTAGCTACTTTGGCGCGAATTTCTTTTAAATTTGCCATACGCTTAACCTAGTATTCGAAAGCTCTTTCGAGCTTCCGAAGGTTGATCCGTGAACCAAACCAGAACTAAATTCAACAAAGTTGAAACTTAGTAAGTTTGAGTCGCTTTGAAGCTTTCAATACCTGCTTTGATTGCAGCTTCGATGTCTTTGTTGTAATCACCAGTTTCATCGATTTTTTGCATTAACGCAGCATTTTCTGAACGGAAGTAAGCAATTAACGCAGCATCAAATGCAACGATTTTCTTCACTTCAACGTCAGCCATGTAGCCTTCGTTAGATGCATAAATTGAAACAGCCTGGTCAGCAATTGAGTAAGGAGCATATTGTTTTTGCTTCATTAATTCAGTTACACGTTGACCATGTTCAAGTTGCTTACGAGTTGCTTCGTCAAGGTCAGAAGCGAACTGAGCAAACGCTGCCAATTCACGGTATTGCGCCAAAGCGGTACGGATACCACCAGACAATTTCTTGATGATCTTGGTTTGAGCAGAACCACCAACACGAGATACAGAGATACCCGCGTTCACAGCAGGACGGATACCCGCGTTGAACAATGATGTTTCAAGGAAGATCTGACCATCAGTAATCGAAATTACGTTTGTTGGTACGAATGCAGATACGTCACCGGCTTGAGTTTCAATAATCGGCAATGCAGTTAATGAACCAGTTTGGCCTTTAACTTCACCGTTAGTGAATTTCTCAACGTAGTCAGCAGATACACGAGAAGCACGTTCAAGTAAACGGCTGTGTAAATAGAATACGTCACCAGGATATGCTTCACGACCTGGTGGACGACGTAAAAGCAATGAAATTTGACGGTAAGCAACAGCTTGTTTAGACAGGTCATCATAAATGATAAGCGCGTCTTCACCGCGGTCACGGAAGTACTCGCCCATTGTACAGCCAGCATAAGGAGCCAGATACTGCATTGCTGCAGGATCAGCTGCAGCTGCAGCTACAACAGTTGTGTACGCCATAGCGCCAGTTTCTTCAAGCTTGCGCACTACGTTAGCAATAGTCGATTGTTTTTGACCAATAGCTACGTATACACATTTAATGCCAGAGTTTTTCTGAGCGATGATCGCATCGATCGCCATTGCTGTTTTACCAGTTTGACGGTCACCAATGATCAACTCACGTTGACCACGGCCTACAGGGATCATTGTATCTACTGATTTATAACCAGTTTGTACAGGTTCATCCACTGATTGACGCCAAATTACGCCTGGTGCTACTTTTTCAACAGCATCAGTAAGTTTTGCATCAATAGGGCCTTTACCATCAATCGGGTTACCCAAAGCATCTACTACACGGCCTAAAAGTTCTGGACCAACCGGAACTTCTAATACACGACCTGTGCAACGCGCTTTTTGACCTTCTTGAAGGCTTAAGTAGTTACCTAAGACAACGGCACCCACTGAATCCTGTTCTAGGTTCAGTGCCATACCAAATAAGCCGCCGTCGAATTCGATCATTTCACCGTACATTGCATCAGCAAGGCCGTGAATACGCACAATACCGTCGGAAACCATAACAATGGTCCCTTCGTTCTTAGCGGTCGCGCTGGTGTCCAGATCGCCGATACGCTGTTTAATGAGCGCACTGATCTCGGATGGATTCAGTTGTTGCATTGCGCTATACCTCAATCTTTTTAAAGTTCAGTCTTCTTTTACGCAGTAATTTTTTATCAATAATTACGCAAGAAGACGAGTCCGCATTTTTTCAAGCTTGTTAAGCGCAGAATCATCTATCACTTGGTCGCCTGCACGAATAACTACACCAGCAATTAATTCTGGTTTAACTTCTACAGAAACATTTACCGCAGCGTTAAAGCGTTTTTTCAACGCATCTGCAAGTACTTGTTCTTGTGTAGAAGACAATGGGAATGCTGATTCAATCACAACATCCACAGTGTTGTTATTCTGTGATTTGAGCTGTTCGTATTCTGCTTCAATTTCAGGAAGAAGAGTCAAACGGTCATTTTCAGCAAGCAATGTCAAAAAGTTTGACACTGCTGCGGTTTGATCTTCACCTAAAACTTTAGCAAAAAGACTCACCTGCTCTGCAGGAGTAAGCTCAGGGCGATTTAAGTAAGCTGAAAATGCTTCGTCTTGCACCGCAGCACTGAGCAAAGTTAATGCATTTGACCAAGCGTCAGTTGCACCTTGCTCAGAAGCGTAAGCAAATGCTGCTTTAGCGTATGGGCGTGCCAACGTCAAGAGTTCAGCCATAATCCGCCTCTCTTAAAGTTTAGCAGCCAGCTGAGTCAGCATGGCATTGTGAGCTTCTGCGTCAACTTGCTGGGTCAGAATTTTTTCTGCGCCGGCAACTGCAAGAGCAGCAACTTGTTGACGTAATTCTTCGCGAGCAGCATTGATTTCACTATCAACAGCTTCTTTCGCCTGTTGACGAATACGCTCACCTTCAGCAGCTGCTTGAGTACGCGCTTCTTCTACCAATTGCGCACCGCGACGGTTCGCTTGTTCGATCAATTGAGCCGCTTGTGCTTTAGCTGCGTCTAATTCAGCTTTCACTTGAGCTTGCGCATCGGCAAGGTCAGCTTTTGCTTTTTCAGCAGCGTTTAAGCCATCAGCGATTTTACGCTGACGCTCACTAATCGCATTGATTAGTGGTGGCCATACAAACTTCATGCAGAATGCGACGAAAATCGCAAATGCAATCGCTTGGCCAATCAATGTGAGGTTGATATTCATTGCTATTCCTCAATGGTTTAATTTAGGAATTAAGCTGATTAACCTACAAATGGATTAGCGAAGATGAAGAACAAGCCAATACCAACACCGATCATAGGCACAGCATCAAGAAGACCCGCGATTAAGAACATACGAGTTTGAAGTTGTGGAGCCAATTCTGGTTGACGAGCAACAGCTTCAAGGAAGCGACCGCCTAAAAGACCAAAACCAATCGCAGTACCTAAAGCACCGAAAGCGATCAAGATAGCAGATGCAATTGCAACTAGACCTAAAGTGAGTTCCATGATAATTCCTCAGAGGTTAGGTATATACCAAATTAAAGTAAAAAATTAAGCCCAACCATCCTTTGACAGTCAGGCAATACCATTAATGTTTTTCGCTAGCCATACTCAAGTATACGATAGTCAGCATCATGAAAATGAACGCCTGTAACGTAATAACAAGAATGTGGAAGATCGCCCAAGGCACAGACAACGCCCACTGGATCCAGAACGGTAATAACGCGATGAGGATGAAGATTAACTCACCTGCATACATGTTACCGAAAAGTCGTAGAGCCAATGAAACTGGACGTGCAAGGAATGTTACGAGTTCCAGAATCAAGTTCACTGGAATGAGCAACGCTTTTGCAACTGGGTTACTTGGGTTAAATGGGTTGAGTGCTAACTCGCCGACGAAACCGCCGATGCCCTTTTCACGGATGCTATAGAACAAGATAAGCACAAATACCGACAATGACATACCAAGGGTAACGTTAGGGTCAGTAGATGGAACGATCTTGAAGTAAACGTGATGCGGGTCCATGCCAAATACATTTGCACCGATCAGTTGAGCTGTATACGGGATAAAGTCAACCGGGATCAAGTCCATTGCGTTCATGAGGAAAATCCACACGAAAATGGTCAGTGCAAGTGGTGCAATTAAGCGTGACTTGCCATGGAAAGTGTCGCGGACACTTGAGTCAACAAACTCGATGATCATTTCGATTGCAGACTGGAACTTGGTAGGAACACCAGCGTTTGCAGCTTTCGCTACTAACCAGAACAACAAACAGAAAACCACACCGAGAGTGATAGACCAACCCATTGAATCCAAGTGAATAGCAGTGAACCCCATCTGTTGAGCTTCATCAGCAGTCTCAGCCAATTTCCAAGAACCATCAGGCATTTTGCCATAGGTTAAATTGGTCAAGTGATGCTTGATGTACTCGGTCGAAGTAAGGGCATGTTCTTCAGCAGCCATAAATCACACCTGGTCAATGTCAAATACTAAATAGAGAGAACGAACATCGCGTGCTGCCTGATATCTCGTTCATCTCCTAAAAAACTTTTCAATTTTTTGTTGTGTTTAAACTTATTTCCGGAGTCGTGACGCCCAAAAAGGTGCGACCCACGTCATCGTCTGAACAAGTATAAATCCACAAAACAATGCCACCGCTGACAACGGTTTGACAGTGCTTAAAATTAAAATGAAACCAACAATCACAATTGCAAACTTGCCCATCAAGCCTCTATACATGTTCGACAGAACCTGTTTTGAAGCCCGTGCACCTGCTGCTCGAAACGATTGCCAAGAAAAATAACAACTTGCAAGCCAGCACACCAACGCACCAAGTGCGGCGCTGTAAGCTGCAGTTGAGTCTTTCACGACCCACGCTATCAAGGCTGAAACAGGAATCATGCATGCTTGTAAAATGACTAAAGCTTTCGCTAATCGTCGGTCAATCATGCGACTAGTTCGGCTCATTATTTATTCACTCACAGCATTCATGCTTGACAAATTTAGCTGATGATCGTTTTTAATCGCAGGCATTATAGAGTTACACCCCTGAACATGCAATCTTTTCCCGACCTAAGTCGGATTTTTTTCGTTGCATAAATCGCTTTCCAACTCATCCATTGCTGCTTAATTTTTGCATCATTTCCGTGCGTTTTGTACACACTTATAGGTTTGATCGGCAAGTTTCTTCCACGCCAGCACAAAATCCCCTTCCCCGCCCATACTTTCATCAACGGCCTGGAAGGTAATCGGATTCAGTTTCTGGTATTGGTTTTTGCTGGCATGTCCTTCTGCCAAGAGACACATATTGCGACTTGGACGGCTGTCATTTAAATACTTGATTTGTGCGATGGTCGGCGCCACATGCGGATCATCGGTCAATGCACCGGAAAACTTCAGGTTTAAAGCGCGTTCCAGATATTGATAGGCATCGTGATATGCCCAATAAGGTTTCACTGTAGCATTGCTATTGTATTGCTGTGCACTCAGCAGCATCTCTTGGGCAAAGCGTTTGGCATTGGCCCAGTAGGCTTCTTTATATTCCGGTAATTGCTGTGAACGCAGGGCTGCAATAAAAAAGCCGATGCGTACCGCATTGTTGGGATCTAGCCACACATGCGTATCGACCGTATTGTTCAACGCCACACCACGGGTAGTACGCTGCGGCAGGGTTTGCACAATCCCTGAATCCAGAATGGCAATCGCTTTGGGCGTATCGGATAACAGCTTGTTCAGCGGCGCTTCATGTGCCTTACCCAGCCAGATCACCAGTGAGGCGTCCAGAATGGCTTTGCGATGCGCTGGCGTCAGGGTAACGTCATGTCCAGACTGATCCCCCAGCAAGAGCACAGGCTTCTCCAAACCCTGAGTCACTTCCTGAGCAATCAGATAAATTGGATGCGTAGAAACCACCAGACTTTGTGTCCAGCCAAAGCTACTGAATAAGGCTAGCGCACAAAATGCAAAGAAACGGGACATAGAAGAAAATCACCAAATACTCAATAAGTGTTATAATATAACAAATTGACAAAAATACCTACGTTTAATCGAAACCGGTATTGCTTCATGTTAAGATTTAATGTCCTTTGATTTTTATAAATTTCGCACTTGAGGTTTTGCTATGAGCTTATGTTCGCACGAACATCACAATGCATTACATGGCGTACATGACCATCATAATATAGCAACACGCCTTGCTGAAGCAGAAAGTCTCTGTGCAATGACTGGCGCACGCTTAACCCCATTACGCAAAGAAGTGCTGGAACTGATTCTAAATGCCAGCGGTCCCATGGGTGCCTATGACTTGCTGGCTAAAATCAAGAGCGAATCTGACCGTCCTGCTGCGCCACCGACCGTATATCGCACTTTGGACTTTTTACTGGAAAAAGGCTTAATCCATCGTTTAACTTCGATTAATGCCTATATTCCTTGTTGTCATCCGCGTGAAGGACATCAGGCGGCATTTTTAATCTGTACTGTTTGCAAGAATGTAAAAGAAGCCTCGGCTCAGGGTTTATTAAAACAGTTAGATGAACTTTCAGCCTCTGATCAATTTACTGCACAACACAGTATTATTGAAATTTCCGGGATATGTCAGCAGTGCCACAACAAACAGTAACCGTCAATCCGCTGATTGCCCTGGATAAAATCAGCGTGCGGATTGATGACCGCGACATCTTAAAGAATGTGGATTTCGCCTTGCATGAGCGGGAAATTGTCACGCTGATCGGTCCGAATGGCGCGGGAAAATCTACCCTGATTAAAGTGCTGTTGGGGATTGTAAAAGCCAATTCAGGCAAAATTCATAGCCATAAAAAACTCAAGTTTTCCTATGTGCCGCAAAAGTTTAATCCATCACACAGTCTGCCTTTGCGTGTGCAGGATTTACTGGCTTTAGAACACTGCGATGCGGATATCAAAGCAGAAATTATTCGCGATACTGGCATTACCAAATTGCAGGATTGTAAAGTTCAGCAGCTTTCAGGCGGGGAACGGCAACGGGTGTTACTGGCACGGGCTTTATTGCGTTTGCCCAATGTACTGGTGCTGGATGAACCGATGCAGGGTCTGGACATTCAGTCTGAAGCCGAACTGTATGAATATGTCAGAAGCCTGCCGATTAAATATGGCTGTGCCGTGTTGATGGTCTCCCATGACCTGCAATGGGTGATGCAGGGTACACATCGGGTCGTGTGTTTAAATAAACACATCTGCTGTAGCGGCTTGCCGGAAAACGTGCAGCAGCACCCGGAATATCAGGCCATTTTCGGTACCAACCGCGTGTTCTATCAGCATCATCATGACCATTGCGCGCATGGTGACTCTGCGACACCTTGCCAGCACGATTCTCGCCCACATATTCACCCTGAACCGGAAGCTTAAGCCATGATGGAATGGTTACAACTCTTGTTACCTGCATGGACCATGGGAACCCTGTTGGTGTTTCTGACGGCTCCGCTGGGCTGTTTAATGTTATGGCGACGGATGTCTTTTTTTGCCGATACCATGGCACATGGCACTTTATTGGGCGTAGCGATTGCAGGTGCTTTGAGCCTGCCGTTATGGTTAGGGGTGAGCTTTCTGGCCTTTTTACTGGTGGCCATTTTATGGGTACTGCATGACCCGCGCTTGCCGAATGATGCCTTATTGGCTTTATGTTCAGCCACCCTGCTCTGCTCGGGCCTACTGTTTATTCAACATATTCCAAGCCTAAGACCTGAACTGCTGAGCTATCTGTTTGGAGATCTGCTGCAAATTTCCTGGTCAGACTTACCGGTGTTTGCACTGGTGATCATTGCCGCTTTAGCAGTGCTGTATACAAACTGGAAAGCCCAAATTCAGATTGCGATTGACCCGGATATGGCGGTGAGCGAAGGCGTAAATGCCAAATGGCAACGTCTGGTGTTTATGTTGCTGCTGGCCCTTTTTACCGTATTGGCTTTGCGTGCGGTCGGTTCATTGTTGATGGGCGCTTTACTGGTGATTCCGGCATTAACGGCACGTTTGCTGGCAAACTCGCCGAAACAGATGGTGCTTTGGGCTTTTGTGATTGCGCAAATTGGTGTGACAGTCGGGCTCTGGTCAAGTGCAGGTCTGAATACGTCAACAGGTCTGACCATTGTGCTGACCATGTCAGGGTTGTTTGCCGTTATTTTTATCCTACAGAAGTTTAAAAAACTGGCTTAAGACATGGCAGGTAAATTTTATCTAATTAGTGCCTGCTTGCTCGGACACAAGGTTCGTTATGATGGTCGCGACTGTCTGGTAAAAGAGTTGGTCGATTATTTATTGCCGGATCAATATGTCACGATTTGCCCTGAAGTCAGTGGTGGTTTGCCTATACCTCGACCCGCAGCAGAGATTCAATCTGGCGATGGTCGAGAGGTGCTGCTGTACCAAGCTCATGTTATAGATATAAATGGTACAGATGTTTCCGATGCCTTTATCAAAGGCGCCTATGCCGCTTTAGATCTTGCCCAAAGATTTCAAGCGACACATGCCATCCTCAAAGCCCATAGCCCTTCTTGTAGCAGCAAGCTGATTTATGATGGTTCATTTACTGGAAATAAAATTCAAGGTGATGGGGTCACAGCAGCATTACTTAAACAGCATGGTATGGAGGTCATGACTGAAGATGAATTTTTACAGATGATTCTTTAAGAGATCGTTAAATTTCCTCTCCTTTAAGGAGAGGTTTCCCTACTGATGCACCAAACTCAATAAAAACGCAGCTCCAGCGAACAAGCTGGCAAAAGTTCGATTCATGACTTTCTGCTGTTTTGGCGATTTCAGAAGACGCAGAACCTTGGCAGCCAGACCGGTATAACCTGCCATCACAATCAGATCAATCGTTACCATAGTCGCGGCCATAATCACATACTGAATCCATTGCGGTTTAGATAAGTCCAGAAATTGCGGTAATACTGCCAGCAAAAATACAATTGCCTTGGGATTACTCATATTGACCAGAAAGCCATACAAGACCAGTTTAGGAATCGATTTATTTGGCTGTTCCTGCTGAATTTCAATAGACTGTGCAGGTGCTCTCCATTGCAAATAAGCCAGATATAACAAATACAACACCCCAAACCATTTCACCACCAGAAAAGCCCAAGGTGTGGTGGCAAATAGCACCCCTACCCCTGCAGCAACAATCGCGATTTGCACTAAAAGTGCCAGCTGTAAACCCAGTGCATTCCAATAGCCACGGCGAAAACCATAATTCAGACCACTGGACATTGAAGCAATTGCACCTGCTCCAGGAGAAATGCTGATGACCCAACATGCCAGCATATAGGCAAGCCAAACTTGGTAAGACATAAAAGACAAGGAGATAAAAAGACCGGCTTATTATATGACTTTTCATCTTTTAAATGCTTGAAAAATTGATCATCAAAAAATAGGTATTGGACTATTCACCTTGGCAGTGATAAGGCACAATAAAGCCAGCCACGTATTTTATAAAAATTGTTAGGAGCCATGTATGACTGCCCAATCTGTAATTTTACCGTTACCTTCAGATCATGCCCGGTTTATTGTTTTACGTTTAAAAGACTTAACGATTGAAGAGTTAAAAGAAAAACTTGCAGATTTATTTAGCACACGTGACCGTTTAATCACGCAACATCCGAATGCACAGATTAAAACAGGCGTCGCCTTTGGTCCGGAGCTTTGGACAAGACTTTATCATCAAACTCCTGCCGGCTTTAAGCAGTTAGATCCCATTCAAGGTGCATTCCAGATGCCTGTTGTTTCAGCAGATCTGCTGATTCATATTGCCAGTGCACGTGCAGACATCTGTTTTGCCTTAAGCCAGTCCTTTTTTGAAGGCATTCAAGACAAAGTTGAGGTACTGGATGAGCGGGTATGTTTCCGTTATTTCGACGGGCGTGACATTACCGGCTTTATCGATGGTACGGAAAATCCGCAATTCCCCGATGACCGTGCCGAAGTCGCTTTAATCGGTGAAGATGCCGGAGTTTTTGCTGATGGTTCATTTGTATTTGCACAGCGCTATGCACACAACCTGGAAAAATGGAAAAAATTAAAAGTCGATGCACAGGAAAATGTGATGGGTCGAACCAAGTTAGAGTCGATTGAACTGGATGATGAGGTGAAACCGGAAAATGCCCACATTGCCCGTGTTGTGATTGAAGATGATAAAGGCGACGAAATGGAAATTTTACGTCACTCCCTTCCTTATGGCGAAGGCCGAGGTGACCAAGGCTTGTTCTTTATTGCCTATACCAAAAACTTAAACATTATTGACCATATGCTGGAACATATGTTTGGTACAGCTGGTGACGGTATTCATGACCGCCTGCTTCACTTTGTAACACCAATGGACGGGGCTTATTACTTTGCGCCGAGTGAAGAGTTGCTGGAAGAGGTTTTGGAAAGGTTAATTTAACTGTACTAGCTCAAACCTGATCTGACAGTTACCGATATTTGCTTAAGACTTTAGTTTTTAATTAAAGTCTTTTTCACTTTATAATTACAGTCCATATAAATCAAATTATGCTCTTCAATAAACTACCTACCGCATTTTTTGCATAAGTAATTCTGGATATCATCACCTTTAATACTTTTTCTTTTTATACTTGAACTTCAGTAACGAAAAAATTTCCTTTTTCACAAATTTAAATACTATTAAATTATATCTCATTGTCTTCTGTAACCTCTAAAATTAGCTTATTATTTATAATTTACTTCAAGCCATTCTTTTATAGATGCAATATTTTTATATTTATAAAAAACTTGCCCCTCCGATTGCCCCTCAAAACCTTCTGAATTTTCACCAAATATATTTGTTACATCTCTTATTGAAAAATTATTTTTATTTCCAATAATTTGATAAAGATTAACTTTATAAATATTTCCCTCTAACTGGGGAGTACAGCAATAATATGCTCTATGAATTGTTATTAAAATTGGAGGCTTTGGGATCCTTGCCTTGTATACGCTTACTGCTAGAAGTTCAGGAGATTCTTTAGCCGCAAAATCAGCAAATTCATTTAAAAAAATTCTTTTATTTGAATTTCCTAAAAAATTTTTTAAATAGATACCTTCACTTGTACTACAAGAATAACTATATATTTTATAATTATTTTTCTCAAAAATTCTTAAATTAATAATTTCACTTTGGGTACACTGATTTTTTGCAAATAAATTCTGAGAAAAAAAAGAATTTAATATACTTAAAAAAATAATTAATGATTTTTTTTTCATTATATAGTCCCACTCCCATTAAATAAAAATTTTATAAGCATGGATAAAATGCTGACGACGAGCAGCATATGAATCTGTAGCTTTATTGATTATATTAGTAATAGCATCCACTTGTACTCCCTCCGCTCCTTTATCAGCTACATCATATAACTTATATTTTAGCCAAAAGCGAATAGCAGATCTTACAGCATATTTAGGCTTTTCGATTAATTCTGGATTTTTTACAAAATCCACTTTTTCATCTGGCCATATAGTTGAATACATATTAGTTAAATCTTGGTAATTAGACTTACCTGTTAACTGTTTTAATCCTCGTCCTAAATATTTCCAACCATCGCCTGGAGAGGTATTACCTAATTTATATTTTTCTCCTCTATAATTATCATCATACATACGGTTAGCAATTACTTCTCCATTTGCAGGTCCTTTACCTTTTTTATATCCATCTATATCCGCATCTTTATGATGTGTTCTATAGTATCCGATTTGTTTTAACGCTGCTGCCCCCATATATTCAACTTGTTCCCTTAATGAAAATGAAGACCCTACTTCTTGTCTAACCTGAGCCATAAAATGAGCTTGTCTTAATCTAGTATCTAGCTTATAGCCAATTAGATCTCTATTTAATTCATCTAAAATAGGCTTCATTTTTTCAGGATCAGCTTTGGGCCACATTTGAATAGCCACTAATTTTGTAGACACCTTTTAGTTAGATAAAATGGCTAATTAACGAGGTGCTTATGAGCAGTAAACGATATCCTGAAGAATTCAAAATTGAAGCAGTAAA
>NZ_JBNCAT010000032.1:0-30916 GCF_049808495.1 Acinetobacter sp. G11 | reverse complement strand
GATGTGACAAAACCTGAGTCCTTTATAGTTAAAGTGTTTGTTTGCACTCATATTTTAACTATTTAGACTCAGGTTTTTTTTATTTAAAGTAAACTGTGGGACAGTAGTGGCGCTTAGGCGCTCTTTTTTATATTTTAAAAAATTAATCTTTGAAGAATAGGAATAAATATTTTGAGCCACTAAATTCGGCTTGAGTATGTAAGTCGAGCGCAGTTTTCATTTATAAAATAGACCAAGACCGTTTTGATGAGGATAATTTTTAATTATTCATGGGTATAAATCGCCACCTGATTGCGTCCATTTTTCTTGGCTTGATAGAGGGCAATATCGGCGTTTTTAATCAGCAGGTTTAAATCACTTTGATTCGGCTGCAGTTGGGATACTCCAATCGACACACTGAAATTAAAGAAGCATTTATCTTTCACACAAATTTGATGGCTTTCAATTTTTCGGCATAAGCGGTTGGCAATGTTCATCGCATCTTCCAGTGTAGTATCGGGCAGCAAGGCAATAAATTCTTCACCGCCAAAACGGGCCAGTACATCGCTATGACGCATTTCCCGGCGGGTAATATCAGCCAGTACCCGCAGCACTTCATCCCCCACATCATGGCCATAGGTATCATTAATATTCTTAAAAAAATCGATATCAAACATCAATAGACAGGTTAAATTATATTTGGGCCATTGCTGTATGTTCTGTTCGGCCAGTTGCAAAAATTGTCGGCGGTTATACAGCTGGGTCAGTTCATCCGTATGCGCCATTTCAGTTAAGGTGTAATAGTTCCAGTCATTGAGTAACACCCGCAAAAAATTACGTTTCGAATTCAAGGTGTTATTCCAGCTGATATACATGCTGAGCAATAAAACCGGCGCGTAAATGAGTGAAAATAAAATTAGTTCCTGGACGCTGACCAACCTGAATACGCCATTAAAAATTACCGCGCTAATCAGCAGGGAACTAAAAATGGAATTACGAAAAGACACCTGTACGCATAAATTGCCCAATAAAATAAAAATGATGCTGGCGTAGAGATAGGTACTCACAAAGGGACTATGCGACAGATACAGCAGTTCAAGCCAGATTGCAGCTGCAGCTGCAACAGAAGCCGGCAGCAGGCTGTCCAGAACTTTAATATTTTTGCAGTAGCGGAAAGCCAGCCAGTTGACCAATAAGGCAAAAATGACAAGACTGAGCCGTGCAATACCGGACAGCATGCCAATGTCCGATAATAAAACCCAGTCGACAAAGAAATAACTTAAAAACGTCAGCTGACCAATAAGATTGACGCATTTCAAAAATTGGCGCTGGTGCTTATTTTGATAGTCCAGATAATATTGTTGAAACTGCTCCGGAATACGGGTTGTAGGATGCTCTAATTGTTGTTTGATCAATTTTTTATTGTCAAGCGTACACAGCCGCTTCGGTAAAATGGCAGTTCCGATATTTGAATATTTATCTTCATTGTCCCCAATATGGTTATGTTCTTGATTTTCGGGGCAATGAGCATTTTCCTGCTGTCCTTGGGACATGATTATCCTCTTCTATAGCAAGACTGGTCAGAGGGAAATAGTATGCTGAGGAAAAATATCTGTATACAGAAGACTCGGTAAGTCGTTGCTATAATTGTGACAAAAAATTTTTTTCCTATAAAATTCATATGAATAGGGTAAAAATAGTCAATAATTTATCGCGTTTAAACCTTGTTTTATGAAGAAAATTTCAAAAATAATATTGTCCTATCCATGGTATTCACTGTATTAACTTAACTATAGGCTGAATGACGAAGAATCTATATGATTGATGACAATAGATTAAAAACTGTCAAAAACAGTCACGTTCATGAAATTCAGGGATAGGCATATGACCAATAGCAGCTATACGGAGCTTTCCAATTCGGACGATTGTGAAAAATATGTAAACCGGTTTATTCAGGAGTTTCCTTTGCGTAGTGCGGAAATTGGACAAGGTACCGTGATTAAGCGTGCCTTGCCCAGCCGGCACAAGCGTTTAATTGGGGCATGGTGCTTTCTGGATCATGCCGGTCCAGTGGTTTTTCCCCAAGGTGACGGATTAGATGTCGGACCCCATCCGCATATTGGCTTGCAGACTTTTACCTGGATGATTGAAGGCACCATGATGCATACCGACAGCCTGGGGACCAAACAGCTGATTCGTCCCAAACAGGTCAATTTAATGACTGCAGGGTATGGAATTTCCCATACCGAAGTGGCACCGGAAACCGAAACCCATATGCATGCAGCCCAGCTCTGGATTGCCTTGCCGGATGACAAGATCAATATGGCACCGCGTTTTGATCATTATCCCGAACTGCCGGTAGTGGAAAGAGATCAGGTTGAATTTACCGTACTGGTGGGGGAGTTTTTGCAAACCCGGTCCCCGGTTGCAGTACATAGCGAATTGCTGGGTGTAGATTTAACCGCACAGGAGTCCACAACCACCCGAATTCAATTGAATCCGGAATTTGAATATGGCTTTATGGCGCTGGAGGGGGCTGCTGAAGTCAACGGTCATGAGCTGACAGACGACAATATGGTCGTGCTAGAACCAGGCATGACGGAGATTGAAATCCGGTTGCATAAAGGCAGTCGTGTCCTGCTGTTGGGGGGAGAACCTTTCGAGTCACCAATATTACTGTGGTGGAACTTTGTCGGGCGGACTCAGGAAGAGCTTTGCCAAGCCCGTGACCACTGGATTAATCAGGATGACCGTTTTGGTACCATTCCTGACTATCCGGGACCCCGTCTGGAAGCACCCGCATTCCCCGATAAAATGCGTGCTTCAAAATAACAATAAAATTCAGGATGTTTGAATATGGCCATTATTGCAAATGCAGAAGTACAGAGCCTGGCTGAACCCTGGTCAGGTAAGGTGACAAGTGGAAAACACCAGTTTATGACGGATAAACCCGAATCCTTTGGCGGGCAGGACCAGGGCCCTGCACCTTATGATTTTATTTGTTCCGGTCTGGTTTCTTGCACCATGATTACCTTGCGCATGTATGCCAGTCATAAAGGCATTGAGCTTGGCCAATTTTCTGTAGAAGCCGATTTTAATGCCAATAAAGAAGGCAAAGAATGGATTGAGCGTCGTTTGTCTTTTGCACAGCCTTTACCGGATGAACTGAAACAAAAACTTTTAGACATCAGCAGTAAAACGCCCGTCACCAAGACACTGTTACGCAGTCTGGACATTAACACGGTTCTGCTTTAAATCCATGATCCGATAGCCATGACATTGTGTGCAAAGCAGAATGTCATTTTTCAAGCAGATCGGTCATGATTGAAATATAAAAATAGAGGTCAAAAAATAATGATTACACTGCATCATTTAGATCAATCCCGTTCTTTTCGAATTTTATGGGCTTTAGAAGAACTGGCTCAAGATTATCAGGTCAAGTTTTATAAACGTCTACCTACGTTGGCTGCACCACCTGAATTAAAGCTGGTTCATCCTTTGGCTAAAGCACCGATCTTGACCGATGAGGATCAAACCATTGTTGAATCGGCTGTGATTTTGCAATATTTGCAGGAAAGCTATGATACAGCGCAGAAATTTAAACCCCAGGCCAAAAAAGATCAGCAACAATACCGCTACTGGATGCACTATGCCGAAGGTTCATTGATGCCGTTACTGGTGATGCAACTGGTGATGAGCAACGTGCCCAAACATGTGCCTTGGCTGATTAAGCCGGTCGCACATAAAATTACTGCTGGGGTGAAGGCAGAATTTATTCATCCGCGTTTAAAAGACCATATTGCTTACCTGGAAGATTACTTATCCAGGCATGAATATTTTGCCGGATCATTTTCTTTTGCTGATATTCAGATGTGGTTTCCGCTGGATGCCATTCAGTCCAGAACCTCCGGTTCATATCCGCATATCGCCCAGTATCTGAAACGTCTTGAGGAACGTCCTGCCTTTCAGCGAGCCAGGTTCAAAGAACAAGGCCTGACTTAATACAGGCAGGTGGACTGTGCTTTAATCGGAGGGTAAAACAGGCAGGTCTAGCAGGGTTTGTACAGGCGCTCTTTAGGGAAAATGACTTTAAAGGTCGAGCCTTCATTCTCTTTCGATTCAATTTCCAGATGTGCACCGTGTTGCATCAGCACATGTTTTACAATGGCTAAACCCAAACCGGTGCCACCGGTTTGACGGCTACGGGCGCTATCGACCCGATAGAAACGTTCGGTTAAACGTGGCAAATGTTTGGGATCAATTCCGATGCCGGTATCCTGAACGGTAAAGATGCCGTGTTCACCGTCATCATGCCAGCCCATGGTGATGGTTCCACCTTTAGGGGTGTACTTAATGGCATTGGTAATCAGGTTGCTAAAGGCACTCGCCAGTTCAGTTTCGGAACCGATCAGGTCGCAATGGCTGTCAATGTCGAGATTGAGCGCATGGTGATAGTCGACATTGTAGGCTTGTGCGTCATCAAACAGCTGGTTCATCAGGCTGGGCATTTCAATAATCTGGTTCTTCGCGATCTTTTTGTCATTTTCCAAACGCGACAATAACAGTAAATCATTCACCAAGGCATTCATGCGCTTGGTTTGCGCCTGCATCTGGTCGAAGGCGCGTTTCCAGCGCGGGTTTAAATCTTCCTGGTCGGTAAAGGTTTCAATATAACCGCTGAGTACGGTAAGCGGCGTACGTAATTCATGGGAAATATTGTCGACAAAATCTGTGCGCATCTGTTCCAGGTTATGCATGCGGGTCACGTCATAAGCGACCAATAGGCGGCTTTCTCCACCAAAGCGGGTCATCTTGACCTGTACATAATGGTCTTCAAAGGCTGAAGATTTCATTTTCAGGCCATCGGGTGCCTCGTCAATATGGTTAAAATATTCAATAAAACTGGGTTGGCGCAGAATGGTTAAAATATTGCGACCGCGATCCAGCGGTTGAATACCGAGTAATTTTTCTGCGGCCGGATTCCACCATTCAATTTGGTGCATTTCATCAATCAGCACCACCGCTTCGGCCAGCGCCACCAGTGATGATTGCGCCCGGTCAATCAGACCGACCATTTCTGCCTGAACAATACGTTCCTGACGCTGCGAACGGTAGACATTAAACAGCAAGGCTCCCCAGATGCCGTTTAAACTGGGCGGCACATCATAAGGACGGTTGGAAATCCATTCATTGACCAGATACAGCGAACGTAACTGCAAGGCAAAAAACACTGCAAAGGCAATGAGAATAAAAATCCAGAAATAGCCAATCCCTAAACCGATTAAACCTGCAATCAGCAATAAAAAGGCGAGCAGGCGTAAATCTTGCTTGGCAAAAGTCCATAAACTGCTGTAACGAAACTGTTTATGTTCTCGTGCAAGTTCCGGGACGGGGTAGGGTTCATACATAAAACACAATTGACCTAAACGATGACTAACCTAGAGCGACATCTGCGCGGGTAGAAAAACGGTAACCTGTACCACGAACCGTCTGTACATAACGGTCTGCGCCAAACGGTTCCAGCACTTTACGCAAACGGCGGATATGAACGTCAATGGTACGGTCTTCAATATATACGTTACCACCCCAGACCTGATCCAGCAATTGAGCTCGGGTATAGGCACGTTCCGGATGCGTCATGAAAAAGGCCAATAGACGGTATTCCGTAGGTCCCATTTCTAAAATATTCGGACCATGACTGACCCGCTGGCTGACAGGGTCGAGCACCAGACCATTGGCATCAATGGTTTTTTCACCGCTTAGGGCATTGGCACGACGTAACACGGCCTTAATGCGGGAAACCAGTTCACGGGTGGAAAACGGTTTGGTCATGTAGTCATCTGCACCGGCATCCAGACCTTGTACTTTATGGTCTTCTTCAGCGCGGGCAGTGAGCATGATCACGGGAATTTCTGATAGGGTTTCATCGCGTTTCAGACGGCGGCACAGGTCTACACCGCTGACACCACCAGGTAACATCCAGTCGAGTAGAATAAGCACAGGGCGTTGATCCACAATCATCTGGTGGGCCTGCTTGGCATCTTCAGCCTGTAGGCATTGGAAGCCCGCCATATCCAGCGAGGTATGGATCATTTCCCGGATCGGGAGCTCATCATCGACGATTAATATATAGTCATCTTTCACAGCGCAATACCCTATTTCACGTAAACGGTGGACCGTTTTATATTTATGACAGGCTTATTACAAAGATTAATTATGACAGTATCATTGCAGAATAGGTAGTTCGGCTGGATTTCGCAAAAAATTGTCACAATTTTAATAAGATACAATCAAGAATTTAAAATAAATCAGTTAGATAAATATATTAAATTCAAGGCGTTGAGCATTTTTTACGGTTTTGTGAAAGTCGCCGCGCTTAAATCATATTTTTTCTTTTTCTGAAAAAGTATCGAGCAGCGCTAAAAAAACCACACTGCAAGAAGAGAGAACCTCCTCCATTGAGGGTTTAAAACCACTGACGACCCAGCGAATGGCAATTTGGGTGACATAGCCATTCAAGCCGGTCGAGATCATCGAAATTTCACGTTCAGAGCGGTTAATGTTGGGCATCATCAGCATCACAAAAGCATGAATCATGCGGTCAAAACGCAGCATAGTTTCATGGATGGTGGCCTGGTTATGCAGTTCCTGCACCAGCATGGCATCGATATAGATAATCCGCGCCATGCGTGGATTGTCTTTTAAGGTGGTGAGCAGGGCAGTGAGACCGGCTTCGATCATTTTCTTGGGATCGGTCGAAGCCTGCATAATGGCCTGCATGACATTGTGCTGCAACTGGTCAATCAGCTTTAAAAAGATGGTCTGAAACAGTTCATCACTTTTCTTAAAGGATTCATAGAAATAGCGTTCGGTCAGTTTGGCTTCATTGCAAATATCTTTCACAGTCACTGCAAAAAAACCATGCGTACCATAGGCTTCAATCCCGGCTTCAATCAGTTTTTCACGACGCGCCTGTTTACGTTCGCTTAAAGACAGGCCTTTAAATTGACGTTCTTTGGTTTTTGCCGGTTTATTTTGATTTTCTTCGAAATTTTTGTGCTGTTCAGTCATAAATGTGGTGTGCCAAATGAAATCGAGGTTTTGCCTTATATTAACAATAATTTATCTCCAGACCTATGTGTAAAACAAAGCCGCAGATTTTCCAGCAGGGATGGATCGACGATATATTATATTGACAATGATTATTGTCAAAATTATATTGGATGGATGAACTGCAATCTTCCAGACAGAAAAACAATCGAGATGTTTAGCTGGATGAGGCAGAAAACTGAATAAGGATAGCTCATGAAAAATTTTAAAAATAAAGTCGCAGCCATTACCGGTGCGGGGTCGGGTATTGGGCAGCAATTGGCCGTACTTTTGGCGCAGCAGGGCTGTCATTTGTCCTTGAGTGATGTCAATGAACAGGGTTTGGCAAAAACAGTTGAACTGGTCAAAGACAGTCATGTCCGTGTGACCACGAAAAAAGTCAATGTGGCCAAACTGGAAGAAGTGCGTGACTGGGCTGCTGAAACCGTTCAGGACCATGGCTCGGTCAACATGATTTTTAACAATGCCGGTGTAGCCTTAGGCTCAACGGTGGAAGGGGCGAGTTATGAAGAACTGGAATGGATTGTGAATATTAATTTCTGGGGCGTGGTGTATGGGACCAAGGAATTCCTGCCTTTAATCAAGCAATCGGGTGAAGGGCATGTTATCAATATTTCCAGCCTGTTTGGTCTAACGGCCCAGCCGACTCAGTCTGCCTATAATGCCACCAAGTTTGCGGTACGTGGTTTTACCGAATCGCTGCGTCAGGAACTGGACCTGGAAAATTGTGGCGTGAGTGCACTCTGTGTGCATCCGGGCGGCATCCGGACCAATATTGCCAATGCGGCAAAAATGAATGACAGTATTCGAACTTTGGGCATGCATCCGGAAAAATCGGCCAGGTCTTTTAACAAATTATTGCGTTGTCCGCCTGAAGAGGCTGCCCGCCAAATTATTGAAGCTGTGCAAAAAGACAAGCGCCGTCTGCTGATTGGCAACGATGCCAAAACCCTGGATTTAATCCAGCGCATTTTACCGACCGGTTATCAGCGTGTCACAGCATTTGCCACCAAATTAAGCAATAAAGGCAAAAAATCTGCTTAAAACAATAGGCTGTTAAAAACCCGCAAATTGCGGGTTTTTTTTATGGCTGAAATTTGCATCAGAGCAGTGATCTATGCAGAAGTTCTTTATTCATAAAATAGAAAATGAAAGCGCATTTATAGCTGAATTGATATAAGCAGGTGTTGAAATATCAACAGGAAAATCGATGCAAAAGCAACAGAAATACTCGGGATTCTTTTAATAAAAACATATAAAACAATAACTTAAATTGTTGGCACGCTTGTTGTAATAACAGGGAGGTGTAATGATAAGAAATTAGGTAAACCTCATGACAATTTTAAAAGATTTAAAGGCAAAACAATCGCGTGCTGCTCAAGTGCGTTCTCAGCTCGATTTTCCAGTGATTGATACGGACATTCATACCAATGCCTACAGTCCTGCACTTGAAGACTATATTGCGCAGTACGGGGGTTCACGTGTGGTGGATGTGTTCCGTAGCCATTTAAAAAGTAACGGTTTAAATGCTTTGGCGGCAGAGTGGTACAACGCCAGCCCAGAAGAACGTAAAAACCGTCGTTTGTTCCGCCCACCATTTTGGGCATTGCCTTCAGAAAATACCTATGATTTGGCCACGGTTGCTTTGCCGGGGCTATTGTATGAGCGTTTAGAAGAACTCGGAACAGACTATGCCGTGCTGTATCCAAACCTGGCTTTGTTCCCAATCAATTCATCCAATGACGATTTACGTTTGTCTTTAACCCGTGCGATTAACCATTTCCATGCGGATATTTATAAACCCTATGCCGACCGTTTAACCCCAGTGGCTGCGATTCCACTGAATACCCCACAAGAAGGCATTGAAGAGCTTGAATTTGCCCAAAAGCTCGGTCTAAAAACAGCGTTAATTCCGGGAGCAGTCCGTCGTCCAATTCAAGCCGTCGCAGAGAAATATCCCGAAGATAGCGATCTGCGTCGTTATGCCTATTGGTTGGATTTCTTCGGTATCGACAGTGAATATGACTACGACCCGTTCTGGCAAAAGAGCGTGGATTTGGGCATAAACCTGTCGACCCATTCGGGCAGCCAAAGCTGGGTAGCACGCAACTCGCCAAGCAACTACATGTTTAACCACATTAACCACTTTGCCGATGCCTCTGAAGCCTTGGCCAAAGCCCTGTTCTTTGGTGGCGTGACTGAGCGTATTCCACAGCTTCGTATTGCCTTGCTAGAAGCAGGCGCAGCATGGGGTCAAAACGTGTTGACGCATCTGGTTGACCGTTTTGAAAAACGCGGTAATGAGCATGTGCAACAGTACAACCCTGAACGTTTAAACCGTGAATTGGCAATAGAGCTCTATCGTCAATATGGCCATACCTTGTATCAAGGTCGCGAACTGAATGAGCAGGAAATCATTGAAAGCTTGTTTGGTGTGGCATCGACTTCACGTTTCCAGGCGCAAAAACCTGAAGAAATTAATGATTTTGCCTTGGCCAAAATCCAGACGAAACAGGACATCTGGGATCGTTGGGTACCGAATTTCTACTTTGGCAATGAAGCAGACGACCGCACCATCGTGGGTGCATTGAATCCCAAAGGTAATCCATTTGGTCAAAAAATTAATGCTTTGTACTCATCCGATTCAGGCCATTGGGATGTGCCTGAATTAACCGAGCCCTTGGCAGAAACTTGGGACTTGGTGCAAGAAGGTGCCATTACGGCAGAAGACTTCAAGGCCTTGGTGTTCACCAACCCATACCAGTTCTATACCGCGAACAATCCGGACTTCTTCAAAGGTACGCAGGTTGAACACAAACTGAAAAATAACCAGGCCGCTTAAACCTAACTACTCAGGAAATTGAAACAACCTCATGCCTCTGGCATGGGGTAGGGGAAATTTTGTTTTTTAAATAATAGATGAAGTGAATGTAACAATGAGAAAGACGAGTTTAACTGTTGCGATTGGATTGATTCTGACGACCACATCGAGTTTTAGCTTTGCCCAGGATGCCACTCTCAACAAGCAATTGGAGGGACTTAAACAGCAGATTGAAGTTTTGCAGCAGCGTTTGAATGTAGTGGAAGCACAAAGCTCAACAACCACAAAAAAACCGCCGGTTGTAAATGCAGATAACAGCGAAGAGTTGACGGCTCAAGACAGCGAAACTGGTGAAGAAGCCCTAACGGCGGAAGCAACCCCTGCAACATCCGACGACATTGAAGGTTTAAGAACCGATATTGAAAACTATAAATACGACCAGTCGCGTCAGTACGAACGCCAAACCGTAAAGTCGACCCGTGATACGACTTTATTCGGTACGGTGCAACTGCGTGCCAATGTGCAGGACAATAACACTGCACCCAATACGCCTAAATCGAGCTTCGATGTGGGTACGGCATTGCTGGGCGTGCGCGGTAACTTGTTTAAAGATTATAACGAAGGCAAAAACCTCGATTACCAGGCCTCTTTTGGCTATTCAAAACGTAATGATGGCAGCAACAACAGTAACTTTAACTTGCTGGATGCTTACCTGCGCTATCACGTATTTTCCACCAATGGCGGTGCAGAAGTTCCCAGGCTGAACCTGACTTTGGGTCAACAGCTCTTGCCATTTGGTCTGGATGTGCAGTCTCCGGAAGACTTGCGCCCCACTATCAGTACCGCATCTGCACCGACGTATTTGGGGCTGTTTACCCGTCAAAACGGTTTCATTGTCCGTGGCGATGCCAAGCCCTTTGTGGACTATGGCGCGAACTACCGTGCGCCTTTATTTGAATATGCACTTGGGGTGACCAATGGCAATGGCAGCAACAAAGCCGATGACAACAACAGCAAAGACTATATCGGTCGCGTGGCCTTTACCTTGCCTGTCGATTATGCCAGCTGGCTTCGTGAGCTGAAATTTGGCGCTTCCTATATTAAAGGTGAAGCAAAATTATCCGGCTCTGGTATTAGCGATAACCAGGCCAAACGTGACCGTCTCGGTTTTGACCTGTATTACAACCATGCACCGTTTGGCGTGACTTATGAATATTTGCAAGGCAAAACCGATTACATCGACACGACTGTAGCTGCCATAAAAGAAGCCAAAGCAGAAGGTCATACCGTAACAGCGTTCTATACCTTGGGTGACCAGTTCTATAACAGCATTAAATCCAATGCCAAGTTTGATGATTTCTGGCCGAAATCGGTTCAGGGTTACTACCGTTACGACAGCTATAACCCGAATAAAAATCAGCAAGATTATCTCGATAGCGCAAGTGGCCGTGTAGGTGAATATGATATTCACTCACTCGGCCTAAACCTGTTTTTTGCGCAGACCACCAAATTCCAGTTACAGCTCAATCACTACATCTATGACATTGAGACTGCAACCCAAAAAGACACCAACGAATTGCAGGCGCAATTCCAGTACACCTTTTAATTTTGATTGTTAAGGAACAGATTTAATGAAACTTTTTTCTAAAAAAATTGCGGCCACATTTCTAGCCCTCTCCGCATTCGGTCTAAGTTTACACATCCATGCAGCCAATCCGAAAGAAATCCGCATTTCTATGTCGGGTGCCGGTGAAGGCGGTAAGCCAAAAACAGGCGGGAGCTTTGTTGCTTCAGCGCATTTACGTGGTGTGTTGGAACAGGAATTTAAGAAAGATGGCATTGCGGTGAAGTGGTTATTCTTTCCGGGTGCAGGGCCTGCCACCAATGAAGCCTTAGCCAACGGTAAAGTCGATTTTGCTTTACATGGGGACTTGCCGTCATTGGTGGGTCGTTCAACGGGTCTTAAAACCAAGGTTCTGTTTTCAACCGGTCGCTTTGGTCCAACCTATGTGGTCGTTCCTGCGGGTTCAAATGCCAAGTCATTTGCAGACTTAAAGGGCAAGAAATTTTCAATCTTTAAAGGGACAAACCAACAGATCGTTTTTAACCGTGTTCTGGCTAAATATGGCTTTACTGAGCGTGATTTACGCGTGATTTCACAAGACGCTTACTCTGCGCGTACAGCACTGGCCACCGGAGATATTGATGCCGCGATTACGTCACCCTTTAGTCTGGTTTCACGTGGAGTCGCCAAGACCTTAATTGAAATTAAAGATCCGAAAGTTGCCCCACTGGCACATTTTTGGGTAACCGAAAGTTTTGAAAAACAGTACCCGGAAGTGACGCAGCGTGTCGTTACCACGCTGATCAAACAGGCGAAATGGAGCTCTGAAGAAGCCAACCGTGTCACCCAGTATAAGCTGTGGTCACAAAGCGGTATTCCACTGGTCGACTATCAAAAAACCTGGGATGGCTGGAACCTGAAAGACCGTACTTCGCCATTACTGGATGAGTTTCATCGTGCACAGATTGACAGCGCATTAAAAATTGCCAAAGACGCAAGACTCATCCGCCGTGATGTGGATACCAAAACCTGGTACGAACCCAAGTATTTAAACAATGCTTTAAAAGAACTGAATTTGCAGAACTATTGGCGTGCATTTAATGCCAACGGTCAGCCGAAATAATTCAGGACCTGGTTATGAATCCCATTGAAAGCAATGTTGTGACCACTCCGCTGACCGCAAAATTTATGAGCAGTTTTGTGCTGCTCACGATTATTGCCGGTTTGGGCGTAGGGGTGGCACGGGTCCTGATTTCACTTTATGCCGTACACCTGAACGCATCTGAACTGCAACTCGGTTTGATCTCGGCAGCACAAAACATTGGCATTTTATTGATGGCCTTGCCGATTGGCGTTCTGGTACAGCGTTTAGGTTCATTGAAGGTATTTAGCATCGGCAGTGTAGTGGGGGCCGTATTGTATTTTCTTACCCCCTTACACGCCAATGCCTGGTATCTGATGATCTTAACCGCACTGGTGAGCTGCTTTTTGCCGATGCGCTTTGTCTCCATCAATACCGTGTTTTTAAGCAATCTGAAGCGATTAGGGCCAGCCAAAGCCGGCTGGTTCCGTGGTTCACACATGATGGGATTCTTCCTGATTGCTCCTGCTTTAAGTGTATTGCTGATCGAGCATTTTGGTTATGGCGGCAGTTTTTACTGCGTGGCATTGCTATTTTTGGGCACATTATTTTTTGCCCCGTTTTGCTTTCAAAAGGTTCATCAACACACTCAAAGTACGCCGAGTTTTCAATGGCGAGACGTGGTTGCACCACTGGCCTTGCTGAAAACCCATGCGCCATTACGGGTGATTTGCGCTCTGGAATTTTTAAGCAGTGTCGCGAATAACTATTTTGGCTTTTTTATTGTGGTGATTGCGATCCAGAGTTTCTCTTTACCGGAATCTATGGCGGTGATGTTGCTCACCACACAAGGCATCATTTTTGTCGGTTCACTTTTTACCCTGGGTGGCTTGGCGGAACTGGTGGGATACCAGAAATTTTACTTGATCGGATTAGGCCTGATCAGTAGCGCCTTACTAATTTTGGCATTGACACCGGTCACGCTCTGGATGTGGCCTGCATCGCTGATGTTGGGACTCGGTCTGGGCATGCTGCATATCGCAAATTTCATGTCCTTTGCCAAAGTGGGTGAACAAACGGCAATGGCAAAAATCTCCCCAATTTTAGCCCTGGTTGGACCAACCGGCGGCTTGTTTGGCGGATTTCTGGGAGCAGCATTGGGTGCCAGCGTCGGTCTGCAAAACCTGTTTTTCCCGATTGGTCTGGCATTTCTGGCATTAATTTTACTGATCTTGCGAGATCAGGCATTTATTTCTTTTTTAAAACCTGATGGTTCAAAACATATAGCAGAAGGACAAGAATCATGAGCCTTACGAATGTAACCGCACATTCGGTACAGTGGCAAAGTTACCGTAGTGCATTTGGATTTTTTAAGAAGTACCTGAGTGTAACCTTGCAATTGGCTTGTGGTCTGCTTGTACCCGTGCTGCTGCTGGGACTCTGGTATGTGGCCACCTTACGCCAATGGTTGCCGGAACAGATTTTACCGGCACCGCAGCTGGTCTGGAGTACAACGGTTGAACTCTGGCAGTCAGGTGATCTGCAATTTCATTTCCTGGTCAGTACAAAACGCATTTTCTGGAGTGTGGCTTTAGGGGTGAGCTTGGGACTCGGTCTCGGAGTCTGGTTTGCATTGTCGCAACGTGCACAGCGCTTTGTCTTGCCGACGATTCAGCTCCTGACCCAGTTTCCGATTATTGGCTGGATTCCACTGCTGATGATTTTTTTAGGTATTGATGAAGCTTTAAAAATTGTGGCCATTTCTTTGGCTGTGGTATCTCCGGTGCTGATCGCAACCTTTAAAGGCATTCAGCAGGTTCCGAAGCGTTTCATTGAAGTGGCGCAGGTTTACCAGTTTTCCAAGTTCCAGACATTTTCCCAGGTGATCTTGCCTGCAAGCTTGCCTGCCATCATTAGCGGCTTACGCCAAGGCGTGATGCAGGCCTGGTTGGCCTTGGTTTTTGTTGAACTTTTGGCCAGTAGTGAAGGAATTGGTTTCCTGATGGTCTGGGGCCGCCAGTTGATGCAGCTGGATATTGTGTTTATGGGCATCATTTTCATTGGCATTACGGGCTTTGTTCTGGACAGCGTGTTGGCTGCCTTTGAAAGCCTTGCTCGTTTTTATGCAACACGGGTAGGGGGTTAATCATGTCAGAACTCAGTCTTGAAAAGTCAGCTATCCGTGTAAATCCAGCTGTGGAAAAAAGCATTAAAGTGCTACAAGCCTTGATTTTACCCTTGGTATTTATTGCACTTTGGGCGACAGCTTCCGCCTTACAGTGGCTGGATGCCAAATTGATTCCATCTCCCCTCACGGTATTCAGCAGTGCAATCCAGAGCTTTAGCCAAGCCGAATTCTGGCAGGGTTTTGCGGCGAGCTTAAGCCGTAATTTTGCGGGTTATGTCATTGGCGCCAGTCTGGGTGTTGCTTTCGGTGTGGCCTTAGGCACCACACGCTGGATCAACTGGTTATTTGCACCCGGCTTTAACGTATTACGTCAGGTCTCACTGTTTGCATGGTTGCCTTTAATTTCAACCTTTTTAGGTTATGGCAACGGCGCAAAAATCCTGTTTATCAGCCTTTCGGTATTTTATCCCGTGGCACTGCATAGCCTGGAAGGCGTGAGCAGCATCAGCGCGAAATACAGTGAAGTCGCAAAAGTCTATCAATTTCCGAAACTGTATACCTACCGCAAGCTGATTTTACCGGCAGCCAGTCCGCAGATTTTTGTCGGTCTGCAACTCGGTTTGATTTTCGCCTGGCTGGCGACCGTGGGTTCAGAATTTCTATTGGCGAATTACGGGGTCGGTCTGGGTAACCTGGTGATCCGCGGGCGGGAACAGTTCAACGTATCTCTGATCATTTTAGGCATGTTCAGCATCGGCATCATCGGTGTGATTCTAAATGCAGCGCTGACCCGTATTGAAAGCAAAGTGCTGCGCTGGCAGCAACGTGTATAGGAGCAAATAATAATGAAAATACTTCCTAAATTTTGGCAAAAAGCCTTAGCAGCTGTAACGGTCAGTGCCAGCATTATTGCGGGTTGTAGTAGCCAGCAGGTGGAACCACAAAATGCGAAAGCCACTCCCACTTTACGTTATCAAAGTTATCCGGGCTTAGTGTCTTTGCCGGAACTGGCACAGGATCTGGGTTATTTCGGCAAGATTAAATTGGACTATGTCGGTACGGTGCAAGGGGGGCCACAAGATTTACTCACTCTGGTTGCTGGCGATGTCGATTTTGCCTCAGCCTTTAATGGGGCTATGGTGAAAGTCATCGCTGCAGGGCTGGATGTGGTTCCTGTGGTGGCCTCCTATGGCAGTGATGCGGAAATGAATGTGGGTTTTTATGTGCTTGAAAACAGTCCGATCCGTAAAGCACGCGATTTCATTGGCAAAAAAGTTGCGGTGAATGCCTTTGGTGCACACTACGAGTTTGTGGTTAAAGATTATTTGGCACGTCATGGATTAACCCCGGAAGAAATCCGTGAAGTGGAACTGATTGTGTTGCCGCCAGTGAGTACCGAACAGGCACTGCGTAATGGACAAATTGATATTGCCGTGTTCTCGGGCATTTTGGAAAAACGCGCCCTGAAAACAGGCGGCGTGCGTCCAATCTTTAAAGATATTGAATTGTATGGAGCATTTACTGCAGGCAGTTATGCGATGCGACATGATTTTATTCAACAGCATCCAGAAATTGCCAAAACTTTTGTGAATGGCGTGGCACGTGCCCAAGAGTGGCTACATCACACGCCTAAAGAACAAATTATTGCGCGTATGGAAAGCATCATTGATAAGCGTCAGCGCAATGAAACCAAAGTGCTGATTCCGTTTTATACCGGCACGGGTGTCGCTGAAATTGGCGGCGTACAAAAAGATGCAGACTTCGAGCCTTGGGTCAATGCGCTGGTAAGTGAACAGAAACTCAAAGCCAATCAGCTCAATGTAAAAACCTTGTACAGCAATGACTTTAACCCATACGCCACTATAAAAAATGGACAATATAAGGAATAAAATCATGACCAGTGCTTTAAATCTAGATCATGTGCGGAAAGTTTTTCCTGCACAGAACCATCCCAACAGCAAGAATTACAAACCGGAATTTGTGGCAGTGGAAAATGTCACGCTGGATATTCAGCAAGGTGAATTTGTCTCGATTGTGGGGCCAAGTGGCTGCGGTAAATCGACCTTGCTGGACCTGATTGCCGGGCTGACCAAGCCCTCTTCGGGGCAGATTCTGCTCAGTGGTAAACAGATTACCCAACCGGGTCTGGACCGCGGCATCGTCTTCCAGCAATATGCCTTATATCCCTGGCTGACCGCTCTGGAAAATATTGAATTTGGCCTGGAAGCCAAAGGTGTCGACAAGAAAACCCGCCGTGAAAAAGCCCAGTATTATCTACAACTGGTGGGGCTGTCCGGTTTTGAAAAACATTATCCCAATGAACTTTCCGGTGGAATGAAGCAGCGTGTGGCCATTGCACGCAGTCTGGCTTATGAGCCTGAAATTCTACTGATGGATGAACCTTTCGCCGCACTGGATGCACAAACCCGTGAAACCTTGCAGGAAGAGCTGATCAAGATTTGGCAATCGTCTAAAAAAACCATCGTTTTCATCACGCATAGTATCGATGAAGCGATTTTCCTGAGCCAGCGCGTGGCGATTATGACTTCTCGACCGGGGCGGATTAAGGAGATCATCGACATTCCAGCCAGCCTGAAAGCCAAAGATGAGGACATCCGTTCAACGGCTGAATACGGCAAAATTCGTCATCAAATCTGGTCGCTTTTAAGCGAAGAAGTGATTAAGGCGCAAGCACTCGAAAAAGATAAACAGCTTGCTCACGCATAAATAAAATTGAGGAATATTCATCATGCCATCGACTCAACAGGCTATTTCACATAGCCCGACCTATAGCCCGTCAAAACCACGTCTGGAACTCAGCTGGCTGAACACCATTTTTAAGCGCAGTATCGCCATCCTATTATTTTTATTGCTTTGGGAAATATTACCCCGAACAGGTGTGGTCAGCCCGGCATTTTTACCGCCATTATCCACTGTGTTGGAAACGGCCTGGCAGCTCTATCAAAACGGTCAATTGGGCACGCATTTCTTTGCCAGTATTCAGCGTTCAATCATTGGTTTTGCTCTGGCCTTAGCCATTGCCATTCCACTGGGTTTGGTGATCGGCTGGTATAAACTGGTGGCAGAAACCCTCAATCCATTACTGGAACTGTTCCGTAATACTACAGCCTTGGCTTTAATGCCTTTATTTATCCTGTTTCTGGGTATTGGTGAAGCATCCAAAATCAGCTTACTGGTTTATGCCTGCACCTGGCCGATTCTTTTAAACACCATTACCGGCGTGCAAACGGTCGATCCGCTCTTGATTAAATCGGCACGAACCATGGGTTTAAAACCGCATCAACTGTTCCGCAAAGTGATTTTACCTGCTTCTGTTCCTACGATTTTTGTCGGCATCCGGCTGGCGGGTGCGATCTCGATCCTGGCTTTGGTGGCAGTGGAAATGTTCGGGGCCAAAGCGGGTCTGGGTTATCTGATTATGTATTCACAATTCAGTTTTGAAATTCCGCAAATGTTTGTCGGTATTTTGGTGATTACTCTGGTCGGTCTATCGTTTAACTATATTTTAATTGGTCTGGAAAAATACTTTACGTCCTGGAAACGTAATCCCGTAGAATAATCAAAAAATAAAAAGCATAAAATGGAATTCTTTCATAATTGTTCATACCCTCATTATTTTTCTCCCATAGGGGGGATAAAGGGGATTTATAAAATAAAGGGAATTTATAAAAGAAGTCTAATAAAAAACCTCGATAAATAAATCGAGGTTTTTTATTAACTGGTTAAAATTTAAATAGCAAAATAAAAGCAGAATAAAATAAATGAGTGGATATTTATAATAAACCATATTTAATTAACCGGGTGCGAATGACATTACGGGTCACGCCTAATAATTTGGCCGTATGTACCTGGTTGTACTGACAATACTCATAGGCACTGCGAATAAATTTTTCTTCTATCAGCTCATTGATATTGGCCTGCTTAAACTGTTCCGAAGACTGAAAAATACGCTGAAATGTCTGTTCCAAAAGTTGTCCTGCATCCTGAAGATCCTTAATCGTTCCATTCACCGCAGAAATTGAAGCAAAGCTAAAAGGTTCAGCTTTCTGGGCAGCCGACTGAATACTGGAAAACGTAATATCTTCCGGTTCAATCACGCCATTTTTACTGACTAAAACGGCATGGTGAATGGTGTTTTCCAGCTCGCGGATATTGCCGGGCCAGGGGTGCAAACTCAGTTTCTTAAGCGCCAGTTGGCTGAGGCGCAATGGGGTCGCATGCGGGTCGGTCTGGTAGACCTGAATAAAGTGTTTGGCTAGTGGCAGAATGTCATCGCGACGCTCTGAAAGCCTTGGAATTTTGAGTAAGGCCACATGCAGGCGATAGAATAAATCCTCCCTGAAACGTCCGTCCTGCACGGCTTTTTCCAGATCGACATTGGTCGCGGCAATAATGCGCACATTGATCGGAATCGGCTTGAGTGAACCGATGCGCACAATCTCGCGTTCCTGTAACACCCGTAATAATTTGACCTGCATCGACAGCGATAAATCGCCAATTTCATCCAGAAACAGGGTGCCATTATGCGCCGCTTCAAACCAGCCTACGCGGGTATGGATGGCACCGGTAAAAGCGCCTTTTTCGTGTCCAAAAAGTTCACTTTCCACCAGTGATTCTGTGAAAGCGCCACAGTTCACCGCCACAAACGGGCCTTTGGCGCGATGGCTGAGCTGATGAATTTGCCGGGCGACCAGTTCTTTGCCTGTACCGGTGTCGCCAATAATCAACGCATTGGCTTCACTTGGCGCAATCTGTTCAATACGGGCAAGCAGCGCCTGTGATAAAGGGTCTTCAAATACCGTCGCCGTTGCACGCTTATGCTTCAGGGCAGAGGGTACATTGGGGTGGGTTAAAATAGACATGAGATTCTTATACTTGTTGAAAATGTTGATCATCATGAAATATTTAAAATGGAATGATAAATAATATATCGGTATTTGATTATCGCTTTCAGATATAAATTAAAGCTGGGATTATTTATCTTTTAAAAAGATAAAAAAAATAGGGATAACTAAAGGATAAATCAAGATAAAGCAAATCAATAATCTGTTTTATATTAGAGATCTCTAAATAACAAAAGGCATAAATAAAATGGCAATTACTTCAGTAAATGTACGTAACCAGTTTAAAGGCATTATTCAAGAAGTATTAGAAGGTGACGTGGTTTCAGAAATAAATGTGGAAACCAAAGCCGGTCTGTTCACTTCAATTATCAGTACCCGTTCAGTCAAGGACCTGGACCTTAAAGTCGGTTCTGAAGTGGTGGTGTTGATCAAGTCGACGGAAGTGTCCCTGGCGAAGCTTTAATTCGCCATTGCCTCAAGCTTTACAGGAGAATTGAGAGATGACACAGCAAGCAACCGGCCATGTATCTATTCAGCAGCTCAGGAAAACCTATCCCACACAAAACAATGACGCTTTAACCGTGCTGGAGGATATCAATCTGGACATCCAGCCGGGTGAGTTCATTAGTATTGTCGGCAGCAGTGGCTGCGGCAAGTCCACACTGTTACGCCTATTGGTGGGACTGGAAAACAGCTATCAGGGCCAGATTCTGGTGGATGGCAAAAAGATTTTTGGTACCAGTTTACAACGCGGGATCGTGTTTCAGGACCATCGCCTTTTTCCCTGGTTAAGCGTACGTGAAAATGTACGTATTGCACTGCATCAGAGTAAGCTGACACGGGCTGAAGAAGACCAGCTGATTGATGAACATCTGCAATTGGTCAATCTGACCAGTTTTGCCAATGCCTATCCATCCCAGCTTTCAGGCGGCATGAACCAGCGTGTGGCGATTGCCCGCAGTCTGGTGAACCGGCCGGAAATTTTATTTCTGGATGAGCCTTTTGGCGCACTTGATGCCTTAACCCGTCAGAACCTGCAGGACGAATTACAGCGGATTTGGCAGGCAGAAAAAATCACCATGGTGATTGTGACCCATGACGTAGAAGAAGCGGTATTTTTAGGGGATCGCGTGGTGGTGATGCAACCCCATCCGGGCCGGATTAAGCGTATTGTTGATGTCCCTGTTGCCCATCCGCGTAAACGTGAAGATGTCCGTTTGCATAATATTAAAAATGACATTTTGACGGATTTTAGCGATCCATTAAAAGACCAGTTACACCGCAATAAACAGGCAGCGAAATTTTCTGATTATCAATTTGCCTGGTAATCTTTTTTTAGTGTGATCCGAAAGCCTGCGTAAAGTGGGTTTTTTTATGTCGATTTAAAAGGATCAGACATAAAAAATCCCTCACGAATGAGGGATATTTAACTGTTTAAATTAAGACGCTTTGATTTGCTGAAGTGCCAGCACATACTGGTTTTCAGGGCGTTTCAAACCTAAGTTTTCGCGTAAGGTTTTGCCTTCATATTCGGTACGGAACAGGCCGCGGCGTTGCAGTTCGGGGACTACCAAATCCACAAAGTCATCCAGGCTGGCTGGCGTGGTTGGCGGCAAAATGTTAAAGCCATCCGCTGCTTGATTTTCAAACCAGGCCTGTAATTCATCGACCACTTGCTCTGGGGTGCCAATAATGGTCCAGTGACCCCGTGCACTTGCCACCCATTGATAAAGCTGGCGAATGGTAAAATTATTTTTACGTGCAATCTCCAGAATCAGCTGGTTGCGGCTAGCCCCATTCTCTATTTGTCCAATATGTTCAGGTAATGGCTGATCCAGGTCAAACTGTGACAGGTCTTCGGTGAAACCGCCCAGTTGCTGGATTAAAGACAGCCCCAAAGCCGGATGAATATAGCTGTTCAGCTCATCATATTTGGCCCGCGCTTCTTCCTCGGTTTTGCCGACAAAGATAGATACGCCCGGCATAATCTTCAGGTCATCCGCATGACGGCCGTATTTGGCCAAACGGCCTTTCACATCCTGGTAGAACGCTTGGGCATCTTCAAGTTTTTGCTGGGCCGTGAAAATCACTTCCGCAAATTTTGCTGCCAGTTCACGACCATCTTCCGATTGACCCGCCTGAACAATCACAGGATAACCTTGGGGTGGACGTGCCACATTCAATCCACCATGTACCGCAAGATGCTTGCCTTTAAAACGCGGTGGGTGGATTTTCTTGCCATCAAAGAATTGTCCTGTTTCTTTATTATATTCAAAGGCATCATCTTCCCAGGTATCCCAAAGTTTTTGTGCCACCTGGATAAATTCATCGGCACGTTCATAACGCTCTTTCGGGTGTGGAGCATCGTTTAAACCAAAATTTTTAGCCACAGGGATGCCCGCAGTCGTGACCACATTCCAGGCAGCACGGCCTTCGGATAAATGATCGAGTGAAGCAAACTTGCGTGCCAGGTTATAAGGCTCTTCATAAGTGGTCGATGCTGTAGCGATAAAGCCTATATGCTTGGTCACAGCTGCCAGGGCAGAAAACAGGGAAACAGGCTCAAGCCCCGCAGAAAAACCGCCGGTTAAACCCAGGTTCGGTGTGGTCTCCGGATCGACGGTCACGGGAACATCCGCCAGGAAATAGGCGTCAAATAAGCCGCGTTCAGCCGTTTTGGCCAGTTCTATAAAATAGTTTAAGTTGTGACTGTCTTGTGGACGAGCTTGCGGATGGCGCCAGCCGGCAACATGTTGTGATGTTCCGGGTACAAAAGCCCCTAAGCGTATTTGACGTTTTGACATGTGAAAACCTGTTCTATGTGGTTGGGTATGGTTTTATCTAGTTCAAAGAGCGTGCCAAGAAAATAAGTATTAAAAATCATATATTTAATAGTTTTTGTTTAATTTATTGTTGTTATATCAACAGCTTGGCTGTTGTTGTGTTGTCATGTATTCAGCTTAAAATTTGCATTGAATATGCTGAAGATGAAAAAGGCATAATTTTTTTATGGGTATAAAACACATGCTCCAAGCGGAACATGTGTTTCAGGTCAATCAAGACGCTTTGCTTGCCTGTCTGGCAAGGACATACTGATTTTCAGGACGTTTTAAGCCCAGATTTTCACGCAAAGTAGTTCCTTCATATGCGGTACGGAACAGGCCACGGCTTTGAAGTTCTGGCACAATCAAATTCACAAAATCGTTCAGGCCGGCAGGGGTAGACGGCGGCAAGACATTGAAGCCATCTGCGGCTTCATTTTCAAACCACTGCTGTAATTGATCGACCACTTGTTCAGGTGTACCAATGAGTGTCCAGTGACCGCGTGCCGAGGCAATATATTCATACAGCTGGCGAATGCTAAAGTTATGCTTGCGTGCAATATCAATCATCATCTGCTGACGGCTAGAGAAGTTGATGTCGGCTTCTTCCAGTTGCGGGAAGGGGGCATCCAGGTCAAATTTTGAAAGATCAATATGGCCTGCCAAACCGGAAAGTAAGCCTAGGCCAACATCCGGGTGAATCAGGCTGTTTAATAACTGGTATTTTTCCTGGGCTTCCTGTTCAGTTCTTGCCACAAAAACCGATACGCCCGGCATGATTTTTAAGTCATCTGGATGGCGACTGTATTTCAACAGACGGCTTTTCACATCGCGATAGAACTCTTGGGCGTCTTCCAAAGTCTGCTGTGCGGTGAAAATGACTTCGGCATATTTTGCTGCCAGTTCGCGGCCATCTTCCGACTGACCGGCTTGCACAATCACCGGGTAACCTTGTGGTGGGCGAGACACATTTAGTGGACCTTGCACGCTGAAATGTTTGCCTGTATGCAGGGGTTCATGCACTTTGTCTGCATCGAAGAATTGACCGCTTTCTTTATCATAAAGAAAAGCATCATCTTCCCAGGAATCCCAAAGCTTTTGTGTCACTTCAATAAACTCATCCGCGCGTTCATAACGGATTTTTGGGTCAGGGTGTTTTTCTAAGCCGAAGTTGCGTGCTGTATCCGCCGAAATGGTGGTGACCACATTCCAGGCAGCACGACCCTTGGAAATATGATCTAAAGAAGCATATTTACGGGCCAAAAGGTAGGGATCTTCATAGGTGGTCGATGCAGTGGCAATAAAACCGATATGTTTTGTCACAGCTGAAATGGCAGCAAACAAGGTCACCGGTTCAAAACCGACCACCTTGTCGCTATAGCCAATACTTTGCTTGCTTTTGGAAGCCCCATGACTCCAATTCACCGACAAACCATCGGCAAGGAAGTAAGCATCAAACAAACCTTTCTCGGCAGTTTTTGCCAGTTCAATCGCATAATCAATGCTTAAATGATGCTGTGGACGTGACTGCGGATGGCGCCAGCCCGCAGCGTGCTGTGAAGTGGTTGGAATAAAAGCACCCAGTTTAATTTGTCGTTTAGCCATGCTGATCCCTTGTGATTATCGTTCATTTTTCACAGGTTTATAACAAGGAACAGCAGGCTTGAAAAATACGATAAAATTAAATCCTTATCACCTATATGGGATAAGAGCATTAATCCTATTTCTAAAGCATTCTGGCAAATTCTTTTTGAATCAGTAAGCAGTTTAAATGAGGGCGGTTACAGTCTTTTTCTTCCACACAAATTGGTAATACAGCCCTTGCATGATGCACAAGATGACGAAAGCCAAAGCATAGGCATACCAGATCCCTTGTAAACCCCACCATCGGCTGAACAGGTAGGCACAGGGCACTTCAATCAATAGAATCGCGGCGATATTAATCAGCATGGGTAGGGTCACGGTGCCACTGGCTCGCATGATGGAAGCAAAAATGGCACTGGCCCCAAAAAACAGGATGGACCACAGCACGATAAACAATAATTGCTGCCCCAGAACCACCACCGTCGGGTCGGTGATAAACAGCGCCATCAGGTATTTGGAGAACAGATAAGCCAAAGCCACTAATCCGCCGGTAATGACAATATTCATCCCGAGTGCGGTACGCGTAACCTTGTTGAGCAGATCCGACTTTCCTGCACCAATGGTCTGTGCTGCAAAAATGGAAGCGGCAATTGAAATGGACAGGGCAGGAAATTGAATGTAGTTCAGTACCTGATTGACTGCCCCATAGGCCGCGGTTGCATGTGAACCATAACGGTTGACCAGCCCGACAATGACCAGTCCGGCAACCGAAGTGGTCACCATCTGCACCCCGGTAGGAATACTCAGACGCAGAATAATTCTACTCAGTTCTGGGTGATGGCGAATATGGCTGAGCAAATGACGGTCAGGCTTGAGCGGATGATCCTTTTTATTCAGATACATGGCCAAAAACACCAGTACCGCCAGATAACCGACAGCGGTCGCAATTGCCGGAGCAATAATGCCCATTTTCGGAAAGCCAAAATAGCCTGCAATCAGCACAGGCGTAACGAGCACACCAATCAGAATAGTCATGCCAGAAGCAATTAGCGGGGTGGTACTGTCACCGACGCCACGTAAAATGGAGGTGTAAATAATATAAATAAATAATAAGGGGCTACCAGCCATCATCCACTGTACAAAAGGCAACGACAGGTGCATGACATCAGGCGCTGTACCCAGAGCCAGTAAAATATGCTTGGCAAAAAGCACCCCCAACAGCGCAATCATACTGCCGCCAGTTAAGGTCATAAAGAGGGTAGACCCCACCACATAGCGCACTTTTTCAATATTTTGCGCTCCCCAGGCCTGCCCAACCAATACCGTTGCTCCTGAGGAAAGTCCAATCACAAAAGCCAGCAGGCAGAACAAAATCGGAAAGAATACAGCCACCGCTGCAATGGCCTTCACCCCCATCATTTGCCCGACAAAAATGGTATTAATGGTTCCTGACAGGTTTTGCAAAATATTGGTCGCAATCAAGGGCAACAGAAAAACTAAAAATGTTTTCCAGAGTTTCTGCTGGCTGACCAGAGGTTGATGATGGGGCATGGAACATCCTGTAATTTTTTTATATCTTTTGGTTCTATTGCTAACCCTACCTGAGTTAGCTTAAACAAGCCTTAGTTTTTCGGTAATCAAGGCGGAATTTGATTGCAAATGATGCATTTAAACAGCCGATAAAATGGCGGTTGCCTGCTCTAAAGTTTCATCTTTTTTGGCAAAACAGAAGCGGATTAAACGTAAATTTTCCGGTGCCTGCTGATAAAACACCGATATGGGAATGGCAACAATGCCATGCTGTTCGGCCAAGAACTTACACATCTCGACATCATCCAGATCGGGGCGGATGGCACTGTAATTCAGGTTCTGGAAATATGTCCCTTGTGAAGGGGTAAAATGAAAGCGCGAATTTCGCAGGCCTGAATTAAACAGGTCACGTTTATCCTGATAAAACTCTGCAAGTCCCTCAATATGCTCCGGATGCTGCTGCATAAACGTGGCCAGCGCCATCTGTACCGGTGTCACGCCGCAGAAACTGGCAAACTGATACACTTGTCTGAATATTTTCGTCAGTTCAGGCGAGGCAATGCAATATCCGGTTTTCCAGCCGGTCACGTGAAAGGTTTTACCAAATGAACCGATTACTATGCTGCGGTCGCGAAGTTCCGGAAAGGACAAGGCTGAATAATGCTTCTGACCGTCATAAATCAGGTGTTCATAAACTTCGTCGGATAGGACAATGATATTTTTATCCCGAATCAGTTCAATTAAAGTTAACCAATCCTGACGTGACCAGATGGCACCGCTTGGATTGTGCGGGGTATTCACAATGATCATCCGGGTCCGGTCATTGATGGCATCTTTTACCCGGTTCCAGTCCACTGAAAATTGTGGGGCTGTCAGGGAAATGTGAACGGCCTTACCCCCCACCAGTTTCACGCTGGGACCATAACTGTCATAACAGGGGTCGAAAATAATCACTTCATCTTCGGCATGGATCAGCGCCTGAATGGCAACAAAAATGGCAATCGTGGCTCCAGGCGTGATGGTGATTTCAGTAATGGGGTCAATCACCAGTTGATCGCGTTTTAAAAATTGCTGGGCCACCTGTTCACGCAGCGAAATCAAGCCATCACTGGGTGCATATTGATTGAAACCATCCATTGTTGCCTGGCTTAAGGCTTGGAGTAGGGCCGGTGGCGCGGCAAAGTCGGGAAAACCTTGAGAGAGATTTAAGGCATTCAGGCGATGCGCCATGGCGGTCATTACGCTGAAAATGGTGACACCCTGTGCCGGTAGTTTGGAATGAATCTCAATCATGACCCGAGCTCTTCAATATTCTTATGCTTTTCAGTGTAACAGCAAGCGTCTCGCAGCAGAATAAAGCAATGGCTTTAATCTCTGCACATTTTTATCTAATTTCATTCATTTAACAGAATTGCGCTGATGGATAAAATTAACAAAAAACCTACTGGACTAAAAAAACAACATTTTCTAGAATGCGTCTCAAATTAAAATAACCCTATAACAATAATAAATCATGATGTTAAAGAATATTCACATGCTGATGGACAGTATGGGCTTAAGTTTGCAAAAGCGCGCCCTGCATATCCAGTTTTCCAATGAATTGCTGAATGCTCAGGTCTTTATTCAACGCATTGAAGGACAACATCGCATCAATCAGGGCTTAAAAGCTGAACTGATGTGCCTGTCGACGCATGCCCATATTGCGCTCAAACAATTTATTGGCGGGCAGGTGGCTGTGGACCAGGTGACGGATACCGGTGAATTGTCCCGGATGACGGGCGTGATTACTGCTGCCAGCCAGGGCCAAAGCGATGGTGCACTGACCCTGTATAAACTGACCCTTGAAGATGCGACGGCACTGTGGCACAAGCGCCGTAATAGTCGTGTGTTTATCAACAAAAGTGTGCGCGATATCAGTGAAATCCTGTTTAAGGAATGGCAAGGCAAAAGTCGCCTGTTTGCAGCCAGCCTCAGTTTAAATATGCAAGGTCTGAGCCGAGACTATGATGTGCGTCCTTTTATGATGCAGGCCAATGAAACCGATTATGAATTTTTAACCCGGCTGTGGCGTAGTGAAGGCATCAATTGGCTGATTGATGAAGCCGAGCATGTCGTTGCCAGCTCGGCAGCAGGCATTCAGGCGCAAAAATTATGTTTGATTGATGAAAACCATGAATTTACTGCCTTAAAAAGAAGATCGGTGCGCTTTCATCGCAGCCATGCCACGGAGGCTTTTGACAGCATTACCGGCTTTATTGCCGAACGGTCCTTGCAGTCGACTGCCGTACAGGTACAGCGCTGGCAAGCCCAGACCTTATCGCAAGATCAAAGTCATTCTTTGCTTAGCCATCATCAACATAGTGAATTGCAAGACAATGAAACTTTAAGTCTGGAACAGGTCTGGAACATGAGTCCTGCATGGACAGCAGATTTAACCGGTGCGGATCAGGCCACCACTGCGGGCAGTCCGCAATTGGGAAAACTGAATCGGCAACTGAGCCAGTACCAGGACTTGCAGGCCAAATATTTCACTGCGCAGAGTAGCGTGCGTGATGCCCATGTCGGTTACTGGTTTGAATTGCTGGATCATCCTGAAATTGACCGGCATTCAGGTTCAGACAAGGAATTCTTGATTTTAGGCAAGGCTTTCTATAATCAGAATAATTTGCCGAAAGACATCCATCGGCAAGTGGATAGCCTGGTAAGTTTAAGCCGTTGGCAACCGTCGGGAGAGGAACGGCAGGGGAATGAGCTGTATCTGGTGCGACGCAATATTGCTGTGCTGCCTGAATATCATCCCCTAAATCACAGGCCGGTTGCCTATCCGCAACGAGCCAGAGTGGTCGGTCCGGAAGGTGAAAGCATTTATGTGGATCAGTGGGGAAGAATCAAAGTCCGCTTTATGTTTACCCGTAGCGAAGATCATGCACATGATGGCGGAGCTGGCAGCAATGACAACGACAGCGATTCGGCCTGGGTCGATGTGCTGACCCCTTGGGCAGGTGAAGGTTATGGTGCACGTTTTCATCCGCGGATCGGTGAAATTGTGGTGATTGACTTCTTTGAAGGGGACGTGGACCGGCCTTTTGTGGTAGGACGGATTCATGAGGCGGAACGCCATCAGAGCAAGTTTGATCGCAAGGGGCAGTTACCGGACACGAAAAAGCTCAGCGGCATCCGCTCGCAAGAGGTGGATGGAAACGGTTTTAACCAGCTGCGTTTTGATGACAGCACTGGACAGATCAGTACCCAATTGCAAAGCAGCCATGGCGCAAGTCAGCTGAATTTGGGGCATCTCAGCCATCCCAAAGCTGCCGAGACTAGTGAGGGCCGTGGAGAAGGCTTTGAGCTAAGAACGGATCAATGGGGCGCTGTTCGGGCGGGTGAAGGTCTGCTCATTTCCACACATAAACAAGATAGCGCGACAGGTCATCATTTGGATGTGAATCAGGCTAAACGTCAGCTTGAAAATAGTTTCAATCATTCAAAAAGCTTAAGTGATGTGGCGAAAAATCAGCAAACGGATGCACTTACCGTTTTAGACAATTTAAAGCACTTTCTGGAGCAGATGGAACATAGGGATGAAGCGAAAGCAAATGCTTTTAAGCAGGCCTTGATGATTCTTGCTGCGCCAAACTCCATCGCCTGTATAAGCAATCAAGATTTACATTTCTCGGCAGATGGACAGATCAGCCAAACTGCCGGAGATGCGATTAATTTCTCAACGCAAAAATCATTCATTAGCCATGCTCAAGGCAAGATCAGCCTGTTTGCAGCACAGCAGGGGGTGAGGGCATATGCTGCGAAAGGCAAAGTCGAGCTGCAGGCACAGGATGATGCCATTGAAGTCATAGCCCGTAAGGTTGTTAAGCTGATTTCGACCGAAGATAAAATTGAGCTTATCAGCCCAAAAGAGATTGTACTGACAGCGGGTGGTTCACAGTTAAAGATTAATGCAGAAGGTATTTTTACGACTACCGGTGGCAAGTTTGAAAGTAAGGCAGGGCAGCATAGTTTTGTGGGAGGGGGTAAAGTGCCGACACCTCAGGTAAGTTTACCAATGCTTGAAACGCCTTATAGCAATCAAATTGATTATATCTGGAACCAACCTTCTATGGGTGAAAAGGAAATTTTTATTGTTGATCAATCAGATGGAAAATTAATTAAAAATATTAAAAATGAGCTGGATAGTGAAAAAAATATGAGTTCCTTCAGGTTCTATACGCCACAACAAGCAGAATTTACCGCCTTGGGATTTAACTCTTTAAATACTTATTTAAGTCAGGATATATCAAACGATAATTTTGATGAGCTGATAGAAGAAACAGAAGAGGAAATTTTAGAAGACGATGAAGTTTACACAGAAGAGGATTTTGATTAATGAGTAGTTTGGTCACGATTATTTCTAAATTCTATGATAAATCCGGTCAACGAGTCATCAACCTAAATGTAAAGTCCCGTTATCATGGCTCAATCAGAGAAAACCAGCAAAAAACAGATAAAAAGGGTTTTTTCATCTTTCAGGCTTCTGCTAACAGAACAATCGAAATTTTAGCTAAACCACCGAATGCTAAAGAATATACAGTTTTTAAAATGATGAATTCATCTGTAAACTCATCTGCCAGTCATCCGGTAAAAGTCTATTTACCCAAAACGATTGAAGAGTATCGACAAGAAAATATAAAAACTCCTCAGAGGAAAACCGTAAAGAATTTTTTTAAGGTGGTCGATCGTCATGGGAAAGTGATGAGCAACTTTCCTATACAATCGCGTCCTAAAGGAAAAAAGTCTTTTGAACGTTCTACGGATGAAGAAGGACTTGTAGAAATAGAATCTTCTCCAAATCGGGACATCGAAGTTTTAGTCCTGACATCGGGTGATACATTTATTTTAAAAAAATCTGTAAATTCTGGTAGTGGTTCTAAACAGCCAATACTTATTCAATTAGATGAACCTTACGATAACTTTAAAAGTTCATCGACGATCACTTTGCTAGATAGAAATGACAATAAATATATTGTAGAAAAAACCAATGTTGAAATATTGGCTTTAGAGGGTAAAGAAAAAAATATAATCACCACTTCAAATGGAAAAATTCAAGTTCGTGGTCATATTGGAAAATGGTTGAAGATAACAGTATATAAGCCTGATGGCACTCCGCTCAAATCGGTAAATTATTTGCCAAAAAGAATAAATGAAAGTTCAGTTAAGTTGCATTTAGATGTGGATGTAACAATTGGTAGAACAGCGAAAAATGAACCGAATATTACTAAGCAGATAAGAGAAAATATACTTATAACTATGAATCAAATGCAAAAAATTGAATAGCCACCAAAATTCTAGACACACCTAACCATCTTTTGATGGGCCTTTTCATAATCTAATGGAGAACGCTGACCATTGGAACCATGTCTGCGTTTTGAATTGTAGAA
>NZ_JBNCAT010000031.1:0-32467 GCF_049808495.1 Acinetobacter sp. G11 | reverse complement strand
CAGAAAGCCATCATTGAACAAAGGAATTTAAATCCTGTTCTTGACTCTTGCAGTTAAAAACTGGACATTTTAAATGGTTTATTACATAGACATTTTAATTGGTGAATAACAATAAAGGCTAAGCCTTATCTCACACTACAATATTTCAAAGCCCTTTACCTAGACAACCCACATAAAAAAACGTATAACACCGTTTTTCATTTAACAGGTGTCCGACGTTGAAACTTGTGCTTGCACCCATGGAAGGCTTAACAGACCCCATTATGCGTGATGTACTCACATCCGTGGGCAGCTTTGACTGGTGTGTAACCGAGTTTATTCGTGTCACCGATTCAGTACTTCCCGATCATGTTTATCATAATTACTGCCCGGAACTGTTAAACGGTGGCAAAACCGCAGCGGGTACACCTGTGCATGTACAGTTTTTGGGAAATAACCCGGAAATGTTAGCAGCCAATGCCATTCGTGCTGTGGAACTGGGAGCTCCTGCGATTGATATGAATTTCGGTTGTCCTGCAAAAACGGTCAATCGTCACCGCGGCGGTTCAGTGCTGCTGGATGAACCCGAAGTGGTACATCTGCTGGTCAAAGCCGTTCGAGATGCGGTACCCCGTCATATTCCAGTTTCAGCCAAAATGCGCCTAGGCTATATGGACCGTAACTATACGCTGGAAAATGCCCATGCCATTGAAGATGCGGGTGCGGCCTGGGTCACTGTGCATGCCCGGACCAAAGCAGAAGGTTATACTCCACCGGCTTTCTGGGATCAATTGCAACCGATTCGTGAAGCATTGAACATTAATGTGATTGCCAATGGTGAAATCTGGACCAATGCAGATGCCAAGCAATGTCAGCTTGAATCCGGTTGTGAAGATTTAATGATTGGTCGCGCTGCAGTAACCACACCGGATATCACGCAATGTATCCGCCAAAATCGAGATGATCCCCTAATTACCTGGGACGAGTTATTGGCTTTGCAGAGTCGCTTTTTAAGTGGCCCCTATAAAAAAGAAATTAATATGGTAGGACGTTATAAACAGTGGCTCGGCATGATGTCGAAGCATTATCCAGAAGCCAAAATGCTATGGGAGGAAGTAAAACGCATCAAGCAACTGAACGAAATTATTGAAAAGTTGAATCAACTACAGCACTAAAAAATAAAAGCCTTTGCATATGCAAAGGCTTTTTTCGATCAAGTTCCCTGTTTACGCTGTTTTAAGTTTTCTACATGTAGGCGATTGGTTTTCCAGGATTTCTCTAAAACTTCTTTTTCAATCCGTAATTGAATCCGTTTCAATTTCATCGCAGGAATCACTGCGTCCTGAAAACCTTTAACATAATCAGTCCATGCCGCGCCACGAAATACATTACTTGGCATGGCAGTTTTAAATTCACTTTCTGGCATAAATACAATCACCGAATGCAAATGTTGCGGTTCAATAATATCGGACAACACATCTTCCAGCACTTTCGTGTGTTTATAATTCTGATGTAAGGGGTTTTGAAATTTATAGCTTTTTTTATAAATCTTTTGTGTCCACATTTTTTGACGTTCACCACCAAAAATCCAACCCGTATAATTTTTGGTCTCGATAATAAAGATGCCATAGGGACTTAACAGAATATGGTCTATTTGGGTCGTTCCCGATTGCTCATCCGGCAAAGTACAGTCATTTAATAAAATATAACTCGGGTCTTTCAAATAGAGTTTGACGTGTACAGCTACTGCTAATTCCCCCACTTTTCCTTTAAGAAATGGCTTAAATACCTTAAAAAGAACAGCGGCAGCAAATAATAAAATGATCCACCACAACTGTGAAAAAAGCGGTATAAAAATTTGAGAAATATTCATTCAATAAAGTTCATATTATATTTTTAATAACAATAACATAAACTTATTAAATTCATGAAGATTCTAGTTTCAATAAAATATCTTTATTGTCTAATCCACCAGCAAAACCCACTAACTTTCCATTCACACCCACCACACGATGACACGGCGCAATAATAGAAATCGGGTTTTTCCCGTTAGCGGCACCCACTGCACGTACCGCTTTGACGTTACCGACTTGCTCGGCAATATCACGGTAACTGCGGGTTTCGCCAAAGGGAATGGTCAGCAAGGCTTGCCAGACTTTCTGCTGAAATTCAGTGCCTTCAAAATCTAGAGGCAAATCAAATTGCTGCCGTTTTCCAGCAAAATATTCGCTTAACTGTTTTTGGGTTTCCAATAAAATTGGATGATGTGTTTGTTCAATCAGTTCGGCTAAACGTACCCGTTTGGGATTTTCATTTTCCCAGAGTACCGCCACCAAAGCCGTGTCATTGGCGACCAGTTTTAAGTTACCCACAGGAGAAGCCATTTCCATAAATGCCAGTTTCATTGTCTTCTCCTGTAGTGCATTAAATAAGCGATATAGTGAGGAAGAGTGGTTATGATGATGACAGTTTCATCAATACCAATCCAGAAATAATCAGTACCGCAGCAAGCATGCGCATGGCCGATGCAGGCTCACCCAAAATAAATACCCCGACCAGAAAAGAACCCACTGCACCAATCCCGGTCCAGATGGTATAGGCGGTACCCAGCGGCAAGGTTCGCATGGCATAGGCCAGTAAAGCAAAACTTAATACCATAAAAACCAAGGTAATGATACTCGGGGTGAGACGGGTGAAACCTTCTGAAAGTTTCATGGCATAGGCCCAGACAATTTCAAAAATACCCGCTAAAACCAGAACGATCCAAGCCATGACGACGATGCTCCATTTTTTCAGAGTCAGGTCGTCCTGACGAATTTTCTTCGTGCAACAACTAATCTGGTTGCACCAAGGGAGGTCGTTCCTCCTGTCATTGATCGATAATTATATAAATAATTGAGGGAACTGGGTGCATGTTTTACATTTTTTGACCAATTGCTCACTTTAAAAGTGCAAATAAAAATACGACTGGCCTCAACCAGTCGTATTTTTTGGAGCCATGAGTGGGATTAAAATTTAAAACGTATCCCGGCACCATACAGCCATTCCTGATCAGATGCTGATTCCGCTTGCCAAGCAGTCTGCTCACGCCCCTGTTTGTATCCATAGGCCACATCAATAAAAGGCATGACCTTTTTATTGATTTCATAACGGGTTTCCAGCCCCAATTGTGCGGTACTTAAACCGGTTTTTTGCGCATAGCTGGAGTCATCACTCAACACCACATTCAAGTCCAGATAAGGCTTAACAATCAGTTTTTGCGTCAGCAGCACATCGCGTTCGGTTTCCAGGCTCAAAGAAGTTTGATTATCCTGCCCGACATAGAGATAGGCATTGGTTTCAAAGAAATACGGTGCCAGCCCATGCACCCCAATCACGGCATCGACCTGATCCTGATCGACTTCCCGATTCTGGTCATTGCGATAGCGAAAACCGGCCTGTACATCCCAAAAATCGGCAACATTGCGACTGTACAACACTTTGGCATCATATTCCGCTTGCTCTGATTCAGCATCATCGGCATGCACTTTGATAAAAATCTTGTTTTCATCTGTCCCGATACGGGTTTCCAGCTCCGACTTTAAAACCCCTTCTCCATCGTTATTGCGTAACCAGCGACTTTCAAGCGTGGTTTGCTGATAAATCTGCCCGCCATGCTCCTTGATATGCTCGGCAGATGCAGCATCATTCGAGCTCACATTTTCATCTTGAACAGCAATTACGGGTTTTGCTTTAACAGGTGTTTGGTCTGTCGTTGACACGACATGATGTTGTGAATGATCCACCGGTATTGCATTTTGTGCTGACGTCTGCGCTTCCGCCATCGGCCTGGTTTGATGACTTGGCTGTGCAAAACTTTGTCCGGATAACAATAAGCATGAGGCACTCAATGTGCTCATTACAAAGTGATTAATGATGCGCATGTGAGTCTCCTTGCTCAACTTGAGCCGGTGTAGCAGGTGAAGCGAGCGTTTTATTTCCGTCGACATTGGCCACCACCAGTTTGCTCATCATGCCCGATGACATGTGATAGAGCAGATGGCAATGAATTGCCCATTCTCCCAATTCATCCGCGGTCAGTAATGCGGTTACCGTTTTACCCGGTGGCACAATCAGGGTGTGTTTATTCGGCATATTGGCGCTACTTTGCCCATTTTCCAGCTGCATAAACATGCCATGCAGATGCATCGGATGCGCCATCATGCTGTCATTGATAAATTTCAGGCGGATACGTTCGCCATATTTCACCTGTAGCGGTTTCACTTCGGTAAATTTCTTGCCATTGATGGTCCAGATATAACGCTCCATGTTGCCGCCCAAACGCACTTCCAGTTCACGCTCCGCCGGACGGGTATCGGGCTGTGGAGTGAGTGATTTCAAGTCGCCATATTGCAGCGCCTTATGCCCTGTGGGTGTGGATGCATTGGCCCAGCCGTAAACCACGGCTGCCTTCTTATCTGAAGCGGGTTGTGCTGTACGATGCGTTTCGTGCTGCTGATCAGACTCAGGTTTTTCTGCCTGTGGCATAGCGTGTTGTTGAGTCGCATGTTGCGAATGCTTCTGCATGACAGCATGATTCATTTGAGTATGATCCATTGTAGCCATGTCATGTTTCATTGACGAATGATCCATCTTTGAATGATCCATTGCAGCCATGTTATGTTTCATTGATGAATGATCCATCATTTGATGTTTCATTGAGCCTGGACTATGTGAATCTGCACTGGCTGGATTTGTACCACTCTGACCATCATCCATCTGGGCATGGTTGGCATGATCACTGGATGCAGAACCGTGCCCCATATCTTCCATGGTCAGTAATGCACGTGGACGTGGTTTCGGCATGTGAATCGTATGCGTCACTGGAGATTTTTCATTATGCAATGTTCCAATGGCAAACCCACTGCGGTCAATCGACTCAGCTTCAATCTGATAATGATTGGCTTGCGGCTCCACAATCACATCATAGGTTTCTGCAGTGCCTATGCGAAATTCATCTACAGGTACCGGTTGCACAGGCTGGCCATCGGCACTGACCACCGTCATCTTCAAGTCTGGAATACGCACATCATAAAAAGACATGGCTGAAGCATTGATAAAACGCAAGCGGACTTTTTCATTTGGCTTGAACATGCCGGTCCAGTTCTGCTCCGGCGTTTTGCCATTGATCAGGAAGGTATAACCGGTGACATCGGACAAATCGGTTTTCAGCATACGCATCTGATTCCACATGGAGCGATCTTGCCAGGTGCTTTTGAGACCATCACGCTTAACCTGCTTCAACACGTCGGCCACAGTTTCTCGCCGATTTTGATAGTATTCAGCCGACTTTTTCAGGTTCTTCTGAATCTGGTCACTGCTGGACTGATGAAAATCGGACAGCATTACCACATAATCACGATCAGCTTTTTCATGTGCTGCTAGCGGCTTTTTCCCTTTAGGATAAATCACCAGGGCACCATATAAACCGTCCTGCTCCTGTCCTTTGGAATGCGCGTGATACCAGTAGGTGCCGTTTTGACGCACCTTGAAACGGTAGACAAAATCAGCTTGCGGTTTAATCCCTTTAAACTGGTTAAAACCTGGCACGCCATCCATCAGTCCCGGCAGCAATAAACCATGCCAGTGAATGGAGCTATCCTTGTTTTTCAGATTGTTATGCACATGAATCACGGCATCGTCACCTTCTTCAAATTCCAGAGGAGGTGCAGGAAATTGACCATTTACGGTAATCCGCTTTAAGGGCTTGCCAGTTACATTGACCATCTGTTCATCAATGTTGAGATGATATTCCTTGACCGCGGCAAATGCCCACGATGATGAGACCAAACACACCCCGATCACGAGGCTTTGACTTAATTGAATAGACATAACTTTACCTATAATTTAAAAATAAAAAGTTTTTTTAAATCACAGTCAAGCTTTAGGGGGACGCAGGATTTTCTGCCAGAAACCGCTTAAATGCTGGGCAGAATAAGTAAAATTGGGCTGTGGATGTTCGGGAACAGGATTTAAATGGGCAAAACTCGGACTTTGCGCATCCAGCCAGCTGCCCAGACTTTGACAATGCAACTGTATGCAATCATTACAGCTGAAATGCTGCTGTTGATCGCTCATGCCCTGATGACAGTCCAGATCATGGGACAGGTTTACCTGTTCGACAGGATGCTGCTGCATGTGCGGTTGAGTATTGACTGAATCATGGCAACCTGGCATGGCCGTCATGGGCATTTTATCTTCATGCTGAATCGCCAATTCACTCATCATTTGCTGATGCATCGGCTGTTCAAATGCCAAGACAGCATTGCTCCACCCGATGGCAAAAACCATCAGGAACACAAACCAAGCCTGTTTGCGTAATGAAGTGAGCACAGTATTGTCCTTAGCCAATCTAGAATAAAAGATAAATCATGTTCTTTTGATTTCAGTCTAACACGATATCCGCGATACAAGTTATACACAATTTTTAAATTTATGCTAAACAGTGTCAAGTCCGGTTAAATAATGCCAACTTAAACAATAAAGTTATTTTTTAAACAGTGCTATTTTTAAGCATAGATGAATAAAGCATCATATTTTTTAATAGCTTAACAAACTAAAAAAGGACTCAATTGAGTCCTTTTTATACATTTAATGTCTAATTATTAAACTATTGATCTACAATTGTTTATAAACTAATCAAGTTATCCATACAGTTATCTACACAGATATCCATATGGTTATCCATAAAGTTATCCACAACTTAGCAATAATTAATTGTAGATTATTAGAGATTAACTGAACCTACTTTTGCCAGTTCCGAACGCATTTCATCAATGACAGCTTTATAATCCGGCTTGCCAAAAATGGCAGAACCGGCAACAAACATATCTGCCCCAGCTTCAGCAATTTCGCGAATATTGGCCGGTGTCACCCCACCATCCACTTCCAAACGAATGTCACGGCCAGAGGCATCAATGATCTTGCGTGCCTGACGAAGCTTCTCCAAAGTCATGGGAATAAATTTCTGACCGCCAAAGCCCGGGTTGACGCTCATCAACAAAACCTGATCGACTTTGTCCAGTACATAGTCCAGGTAATGCAATGGCGTGGCCGGATTAAACACCAGGCCTGCTTTGGCACCGCCAGATTTGATTAACTGTAAAGAACGGTCAATATGATCCGTTGCTTCCGGGTGGAAAGTAATAATGTCAGCACCCGCTTCCAGGAAATCACCAATCATGCGATCTACCGGCGACACCATCAGATGCACATCAATGAGTGCCTGAATCCCGTATTTTTTTAATGCCTTGCATACCCCGGCACCAAAAGTCAGGTTAGGAACATAGTGGTTATCCATGACATCAAAATGTACGACATCTGCACCTGCAGCAAGCACGTTTTCAACCTCTTCCCCCAAACGGGCAAAGTCGGCAGATAAAATGGAAGGTGCAATTAAATATGGCTTGGACATGGAGAGAACCTGGCTATGCATTTGAATTGATTTTTCACATTATAACAAATTGCATCTTAGTGCTGTGATTCAATCTACATCTGTTGCGATTTAATCGCATTCATTTTAAATCTGAAACGTTACGTTGCATGATTTAACTTTCGCTATTTTTAAAATCTGCTATTTTGACCTAAGTACACAAGGTAAATGAGAATGAAAAGTAATACACAAATTATCACGTCAGAAGCAGCCCGTATCGCCAAACGATTACTCAATCACTGGAAACATAAATTTGAAGTCTCTGAAACTGAAGGCAGTTTCAGTATTTTTATGCCGGATGCGACGGTTAAGCTGATGCCACAATCAGCAGTATTGCTGGTTTCGATTGACAGTTCATTAGAAGACTCAAGCAGACTGGAAAAAGTGGTGCTGGACCATTTAAGCCGAATGGCACAGCAAGAATTCACTGCTATATGGCAACATCAATAAGTAAGGGAGAATTGAATTCTCCCTTTTTTGAATTAATAATCAGGTTTCGAGTTGTACCGCATGGAATTGCAGATGGTCATCCATAAAGGTCTGAATAAAGTAATAACCATGATCATAGCCGGCATGTTCACGTAAGGTTAGGGACTGTCCTGCTTGCTCACACGCCTGTTTAAATAAGGCCGGATTCAGTTGACTATAGAACTGATCCTTAGCACCCTGATCAATCAGAATCTCTTGAAACAAGGCACCTTTGGACTGAACTAAAGCTGTGGCATCATGCTTTTTCCATTCCGACTGATCTGCACCTAAATAATTTGAAAAAGCTTTCTCGCCCCAAGGACATTGGCTTGGTGCGCAAATCGGCGCAAAAGCAGATACCGATTTAAATTTTTCCGGGTATTTAAATGCAAGTGTCAGCGCACCATGCCCACCCATGGAATGCCCGAAGATCCCTATAGCATCCGCTTGCACTGGAAAGTTTTGCTTCACTACCTCATAAAGTTCATCGGCAATAAAGCTTTCCATTTGATAATGCTCAGCCCACGGTGCCTGAGTCGCATTAATATAAAAGCCTGCACCTTGACCAATATCCCATGAATCCCCTGTTGCGACCTGTTCGCCTCGGGGTGAGGTATCCGGACTAATCAGGATCAAACCCAGCTGGGCTGCCAAGCGTTGCGCATGTGCTTTAATTGCAAAAGTTTCTTCAGTACAGGTCAGACCGGCCAAATAAAACAGGACTGCACAGGGTTGACCGGTTAAAGCCTGATGCGGCAAGAAAACTCCAAATTTTGCCTGCCCTTTTAAACTTTTGGAATTAAAAGCATAAATTCGCTGTTCCCCATCAAAGCATCGATTCGCTTGGATTAATTCCATTGTTCTTTTCCTTATTGTGCTGCCACACTTAATGGTGGGGTTTCTATTTTCATATCTGTCTGGGTTGTAGCGGGAAATAAGCGTTGCTCGAGTTGCGGCAACATAAATTCCATATTCTTGCCAATCGACCATTGCGGTTCAGAAGCTTCAAATCCTTGTGCGGTTTCCCATTGTGCCACCGTTTTTTGGGTCTGCTCAAAAGCATCTTTGATAGACATCTGCTCGCGCATGGCCTGATCAAAAAAAGCCCGCCCAAAATAAGTATAATCCGCTTCATTCGAACAGCCAAAAGATGCCCGGTCAGCCGCAGAGGCGGTAATGATTAAAGTATTATCATCCTGCAAAGCGGGAACAAAACTCCCTGAATAACAGGCGGAAATGACAATGACCCGCCAACGGATACCGGATTTGTCCAGAGTCTCCTTAAGCCATTTAGGATCGACATCATTTAAATCGATCGGATCATTTTCCATTTCAAACTGATTCGGCAAACCATGTGAAGTCATGTATAAAAATAACACATCACTTTCTTTATTCATTTGCTGCCCGATACGGCGCAAGGCTATTTCCATGCTGGTGCGCGAAGCAATCGGGATTTGAGTTCGGGTTTCAGGATTATTAATCAGCACCATGGAACGGCCAAAAGTCCCAAAACGGGTATCAAACTGTTCTTTAATCCGTTCAACTTCCGACTTAAAGACATCTTGATAACCTGCACCGGCAACGCCCAAAAAGTACCAGTGCGACTGGGCGAATTCACCATACTGGATCGATTCAATCGACTTGCTCAAGATACGGCTTTGGGCATAAAAAGCATCTTCAGCAAATGTGGGTGGTGTCTCTTCAACCTTCCAGATCGGTTGACTTTTCACCGACATTTGCCAGACTACAAGGGTGAAAAGTGTCGCAGCAACAATCAGTGCCCGCTCCCACCACGGCCATTTCAGTTCACGTGAAAACACCCATACTACAGCCAGACTCTGCCAGACGAACAGCACCATGAAGATGGTCGGCAAATAGTCATAGAACAGGTAGGGCAAGACATCGATATAGCCCAGATACTGGATCAGGCTTTGCAATAAGGCAATATGGGTATCCAGTACCAGCCACAACAAGGCAGGTACCAGCATGAGACGAGGATTATTGATCCGCTGGGAAAGAAAAATACCGACGATGAGTGCAATAAAAGGCCACAACGCATAACTGATCAGGCCTTGCGGGTTAAACTCCCCCATCTCCTCCGCACTGAGCCAACTGAATAAACTGTTGGCACAGCCGCCTAAAATTCCCCAGAAAATCAGTTGCAGAATCGATGGCCGAACAATTTGCAAAGATCGGCGCGAACCCAGAAAAAGCCACATCCCAGCAGTTTGGTTGCTTTTAAAATCATGCCAAAAATTGATGGAGGGTTTAAAGTCGATCATAAGATTTTCGGGGGGCTTTAGCTCGCGGATTCACAGTCTAAGTTTATGCTTGATGGAATTTTTATCAATGCTGCTTTGGAACTATATAACAAATTAATGCACATTATTGAAGCAATTACCCAACTAGTCTAGAAGATCATGCTGAAAGTAGGCATCAAAACGACAGGCATCTCCTTGCCATTGATGATCCGGTTCCAGGTTGGCCAAATAGACAGCCAGACGTGGCCGCTTCACCACCACCCGCTTTGCCACTTGTTGTGCCAGAGTTAACAGGTGGTCGCCCAGATCCATTTCCCCATCTTCAGGCAAGAGCATATGGAGTAGCTGCATCTGCTTTTTCACTTGTGCCTGTTTTTTAATGGCTTGCTGGTTCTGGTCGCGCTGGGGAAACATCGGATCAAGATAAACCACATCCACCACCTGCTTCTGTTCAGCCTGCTGCCTTAAATAGTCGGCAGAATCAGAGAAAACCAGATGAATTCGTGCCACTACCGGGCTGAGAAACGCATCATTTTGCGCATGGTTTTTGCTGTCTTCCAGCAAGGTAAACAAGATCGGATGCCGCTCAACCAAGGTGACGTCAGCTCCCAAATGTGCCATCAACAAACTGTCATGGCCTAAACCGGCAGTCGCATCGATTAATGTGGGCTTTTCACCCAGGTTACACGCCCGTGCAATCATTTCGGATTTTAACGATGAGCGTTTTAAACGCGGCACTTCGGCTTGCCAGTCGGGCTGCATCTTCATGCCATTGGCACACAACCACAGACCCGACGCATCTGCACATAAGGCCAGTTCAGGATTTAAACGCAAAAATCGGGCATTCAGCTTTTCAATAATTTCAAGCTTTACCCTGACTCCACGAGAAGAAAGCACAGCAGAATACTGCTGTGCTTTCTGTTGAAATTCCTGTTCTACAAATAAGCGGAGTTCGCTTACCATAATTTCCAGCCTGTAAATGCAAAAAGTAAGATTAAAAGACCGGAAGCAATGCGATACCAGGCAAAAACCATAAAATCACGTTTTGCCACATACGCCACTAAAACACGAATTAAAATCAAGGCCGAAACAAAGGAAACGATCAGACCGACAGCTAAAACGGTCCAGTCTTCCGTGGTCTGCATGACATCATAACTTTGATAAAGATCGAGCAGACCAGCACCGACAATCACCGGAATTCCAAGAAAAAATGAAAATTCTGTGGCAGCCTTACGTGAAATACCCAGGAACATAGCACCAATAATGGTTGCCCCTGAACGTGATGTCCCCGGAATGAGAGACAGCACCTGAATTAAACCGATCCAGATTGCTTCTTTATAGCTGATGTTCTCGACTTCTTCAGCGTTCACTTTAGGCGGATGCTTTTCAATCCACATAATAATGAAACCACCGACAATCAGGCCAATCGCCACGGCAATGTCATTAAACAGCAGATCTTTTACTGCCTGTCCAAAGGTCAGGCCAACCAGCACAATTGGAATAGAAGCCATGATCAGGCTAAAACCAAGATGACGACCTTTGGCCTCACCGGTAAACATGCCTGTCGCTGCGCCCCAAAGACGCGTCCAGTATTCATAAATCACCGCTGCAATTGCACCCATTTGAATGGCGATCACAAATACATCGCTCTTTTCTTTGGTCCAGAAATTCATGAGTTCTGAAGCGAGAATTAAATGTCCGGTACTTGAAATTGGTAAAAATTCGGTAATACCTTCAACGATACCCATAATTGCCGCTTTCAGCAGCAGTAAAAGATCCATAGAAAACCCTGATTATGATTTGCCTTGTTCTGGAATTTTTTTCCAGGCATTGTCACGTAAATACACCGGTAATGCCTGTTCAGCACTCACCCAATGCTTTTGCTCCGCATGCGCGCGTGCAATGGTCGCAATATCTTGCGCCGTTGCACTTAAGTCTTTGTATTGTATTTGTTCAGGCTTAATTAAAGCTGAACCCGAACCGACCAGTTCAAATTTGACGGCCTGACCGGCAGCGCTATAATTTAACAGTTGCTCTGTATCCACAGCCTGCATAATGCCCTGCTGATCCAGCTGAAAACTCGCAATATAGACCTCATTCATACGCGCATCCAGCACTGCGGTCACTGCGGTTAAACCCGCCACACGATATGCTGCCTGTGCCAGGGCTTGTAAGGTTGAAACAGGAACAACTGGCAGATCATTGGCCCATGCCAGGGCCTGAGTCACGGCCGCATTAATACGTACCCCGCTAAATGAACCGGGACCACGGCTAAATGCAATTGCAGTTAAGTCAGCAGCAGACAATCCAAGCTGGGTAAAAGCCTGTTCGATCATTGGGAGAATCGTTTGCGTTTGTGCTTTTGCTCGCGCATCTAATTGAAAAAATAATTCTTGAGTGTCATCTACAATAGAAACGGAACACTGCTCATTGGCAGTTTCCAATGCCAGCAACTTCATGCACAACCTTAATTCATTTAAATATAAAAAACGTCGGATATCATACTCCACTCATGCGTGCGAGGCGAGATTTTCCATCTGCAGGATACAAAAAAGCCAAGCTCTGGCCTGGCTGAATATTTCGTTTCAAATCACAGTTCAACTGACTCTAACTGCTGAAAATTCTTGAAATGTTCCGCGTAGTGCAAGGCACTCATTTTTAATTTGGCTTCAGCCGCCTCATCCAGCGTTTTGACGATTTTCCCCGGCGAACCCATCACCACAGAATTGTCCGGAATGACTTTACCTTCAGGAATTAAGGCATTGGCGCCAATGATACAGTTTTTACCGATGACAGCATGGTTTAAAATCACGCTGTTAATGCCAATCAGCGTGTTATCGCCAACGGTACAGCCATGCAGCATCGCTTGATGCCCAATCGTCACATAACTGCCGATATACATCTCAATTCCGGCATCGGTATGTAAAACGGCATTTTCCTGCACATTGGTAAAATCCCCCAGTTTGATCTTGCTATTATCTCCCCGGATGACCGCACCAAACCAGACACTGACCTGCTTGCCCATTTCTACCTGGCCAATGACGGTCGCATTATCCGCAACCCAGCCATCCCAAGGTTGATGTGTTGCTTGAGGTGTATATCCCTTAAATTTATAGATCATGGGGTGAAGTTCCTTATTTACCGTATTTAATCTTGTTGCTATGAAAAGCGGGCGAATTTAATAAAAATGGCCATTCCTTTTGGTAATCCAAACCATACTGAAACAGGGATACCAGCATCCGTGCAGTCAAGCCCCAGACAATTTCATTCTCCACACGCATGCTGGGAAAATACAAAGACTGATGTGCATAACGTACTTCATAGGGAATCGGAGGTGCATTCATTAAACTATGAAGTGAGGCAAAAAAGATTCGATCAATTTCAGCAGGTTGAGGAGTAAGCTGCACTTCAGGCGGAATCAGTCCAACCACAGGTTTGACCAGCATGCCATTGCGGGCTTTTTGCATGGGCAAATCGCCAATCAGTTGCACATCAAAGGGATTCAGCGCGGTTTCTTCATAGGCTTCGCGCAAAGCCACCACAATATTACTGGTATCTTGCGGATCTCTTTTGCCGCCCGGAAAAGAAACCTCCCCGGCATGATTGGATAAGTATAAAGAACGGCGCGTAAGCAAAACCTTGGGATCGGACTCATCGGTAATGGCAATCAGTACAGCAGCCTGAGCAGGCTTTACACGTGTAGAAAAGCGTAACCTGTGCTGTAATAATTGTATTAATGAGTAGTCATCCATGGGCTACTGCTCCTGCCTCTTGCTTTATTTCATCATAGCTGAATTTTTATTCCAAAGGATAGAAATGATGCCAAAGTTGGATTTTTCAGTTATGCTGATCAACACCTTGATCATTGACGATGAATATGAATTTCTGTGTAATTTGCGGACATAAAACAACGGAAAAAATTCCACTCGGCGACCATCAATTACGCCGTGTTTGTACAGATTGCGGCAATATTCATTACGTCAATCCCAAAGTCATTTGCGGTGCACTCGTGCTTTGGGAAAATAAGGTTTTGCTGTGCCGCCGTGCCATTGAACCCCGTTATGGCTTATGGACCCTGCCTGCAGGTTACATGGAACTGTTTGAGACCATGGAACAAGGCGCTGCCAGAGAAACCCGGGAAGAAGCCGAAGCTGAAGTTGAAATCGAACAGCTCTACTGTATGTACAACATCCCCCGAATTGGACAAATTTATGTTCTGTTCAAGGCCAATCTCGTCAATGGCGTATTCGGTGCTGGTGAGGAAACCATTGAATCCCGTCTATTTGAAGAACATGAAATTCCCTGGTCTGAACTGGCTTTTCCTAGCGTAGAACGAACCTTAAGACATTATTTTGAAGACCGTAAAACCGCTTCCTTCACTATGCATTTAGAAACCTTAGGTACCCGTTTGGATCATACCGGTTAAAAATCCTCTAGATTTGCAATTCAATAAAAAGTTCCTCATGTGATTAATGCTGATCAGTTAAGGAGTTTAGAAATAGACTCTTTAATTTTTTGGTAATTCATGGCGGAGTCTTGCCGTTTTAAATCAAACTGTTTCAGTTCATTTGTTACTTTGGTTTCGCCCAAAGTAACCAAAGGCATTTGTCATCCGCAAAACTCGTCAGCTACCATCAACTAGCAAATTTGTCGCAGAAACAATTATTTTTTAATGTCGTCCGGCCTCAAACAGTTGCGGATGACTTTCTCACATATCAAATATAGTCATGAATTTAAAAAAGAAAATGCCAGTCAATTTCTTAACTGACTGGCATTACATCATGTGATGGGCTTTATCTGTTATGTATTGTTCAATTTATTTAATTTTGACCGTATAACATGGAGCTAAAGCAAAAGTTAATGTACCTCCGATTAATTTTGCTATTTCCTTATCTTGTGAAGTATGTGTGGAATTATTCGCATTATAAACTTTTTGGAAACTTGATAATGTACTTGCCCATTTTACTTCCTCTACTTCAGAATCTTTAAATGTGACATCTGCTTTACCCGAGGTAAGATTTAAAAGATTAGTTACATTCAGTAATGCTCCACCCACCACAATACTTTCTCCAGTGCTGGAAGTCTTGATGTTAGTATTCATTCCGACTAAAGCACCGTCTACTTTTTTCAAGTTTGCGTTTGCCAATACCATACGCAAAGAAATATTTTTGTCATTGGTAAAAGCACGAGAAACTGTACCAATACGGTATTGTTGAACTCCGTTCTGGTCTATATAAGTGGATGAATTAAAGCCGGTGGTCTCACAAGCGGTTTTTCCTGAAGGCAATTCCACATCTAAAGCGGTACTCATATCATCTTCAGTAGATCCAGGTTTCATATTGGTTCGAATGTTACCCTTTTCATCAATGACTATTCCCAGTACAACGTTATTCACACTGGTATCGGTAAATTTAAAGGTCAGATTTGCATACATCGGGAAAATATAAGCTTCGCCAGATTTCGCATTATTAACGGATTTAAAGACCCTTTTATCTAGATAAGTAATAGGAAAGGTTTTATATAAATCGAGTGTACCCTTAAAATTTTCGCTGCCAATGGTCTGCGTCCATAGACCAAAATCCAGCTTATCAGCTGCAGTGACTTCTGTTTTGCCGGTAAGCAACTTATAGAATTGTTCTTTGCCGGCAATCATATAATCATTATATAAAGTGCCCTGATAAATACTTAAAGGTGTAATGACTTGATCGACCTGAAAATCAAAATTTCGATCGATTTTCTTCGTCACCGGGTTAATCCAATGATCTTGTGCATTCGCCGTCATCCGAATAGGTCGGGTGGTGGTCAGCAATTTGGTATTTAATCCACCTACCGTCGAAGTATCACTGACTCCTGGACCACGCCATTGCATACCACTGCCAAAGGTATAACCGTCACGGTCTGTAATCAACATGAAATGTCCAAAGAGATGCTGCGTTGAACTATCCTGCGTATTACACGTCTCTTTATTACAACCGACCAAACCATCTGAACCGCTTAAACTGCTAACTACTCCAGAGGTTGAGAATAGTGAAAATTCAGGTTGATATACTCCCGCATTCGAAATATTCATCAACATGCTGACAGTCGAAAATGCCTGCTCATTGGTTATATTTGAAATATTGAGCCAAGGTTTGATCAGTAATTCAAAGTCTGCATCTGCGGTATTTACAAAAGCATCTTGAGAAATTGACTGGCTAATTCTCTCCAGATCTACACGCATTTGATCAGTAATATATAAAGCTTGAATATCGGTCGGATCAGCAATTCCACCGTTTTGCAGCGCAAGTGCCTGTAATATTTTTGCCAAACGCATAGCTACTTTCACAGTGCTATCATTGGCATCCAGAGACCTAGCCGGTGTATTGGTCATACCCGAGGCAATGTCTAAAATAGTCAAGCGAGGTAATTGCGAGGTACTGACCTTGGCAATTTTATTGAGGTCTAGCGTTCCCAAATTAATTTGCTTATCTTTTTCCCCCTTAATGAAGAAGGTAATTTTATCACCGACCTTACATGCCCCTGTTGCTGCCCCGTCTTTTGCATCAAAAGTGGTCACGAAGCTATTTTTGGTATCACTACTACAGGTAAAATTTAATCCACTTAATGGATAATCCAGTGCAAATCCAAGACATCCCGTAGAACCAATCGTACACGTTCCATTCGTTGTACTACCTTCATAAACTTCAGGAATAACATTGGCACTTTCGCCACCACAACCACTTAAAGCCGCCATCAATGTGGTGAGGGCAAACGGGAGTAAATATTTATTTTTCATCCTAATTCTCTTCTTATATCCTTAGCGAATTGCTATCAATTTTAATTGACCCTTATTGGTGAGTGCTTTGTTATCTACATCTATCGCACTGGCTAAAGGGGTTAATAATATATATTGGGTTGTGGAAGGAATATGAACGATTCCTTCAATTTTTTCATGCAAGGTAAAAGAAGCTGTAGCCTCATGATTTTTAAAGCCTCCAGCACCTTCCAGTACACACCCCTGGGTATCCAGAAAAACCACAAATGGCCAATAAAAGGTCGGATTTTGTTGTCGTGAGGCATAAGAACTAATTTGAACATTCTTAATGGCATTGGAAACTTTCACAATTTCAAAATCAAATTGTTCTTTTAAGGGTGCCCGTGGCCAAACATTGACTTCTTTATCCAAACTGACAGTTTTGGCATTTTTAATTTTTTTATCCTGAATACATTGTTGACCTAAACTTGCAACAACATCCGCCTGGGAAACCCGATAATAGCGGGATGACAATGTAATGGGACCACTATCCTGTTTTTGATTCTTTTTAAAAAAGGATTGCAGCAGGGATTTACTTACCCCTTTTTCACGTTCGACCATTTGTAAACGTGTCGCTCCATGCTTGGCATCAATGATGCCTTCGGGCATAGCATAAAAACGCTTCTTTCCTTCCAGATTAAATTCCTTGTCTTCCAGGTATTCATTTTTTATATATTGCGTGCCATCAATCGTTACATAATTTTCCGTATTTTTAATTTCTTTTGGTTCTTGAGCAGGAGGCATGCTCGCCAGAGGTGTAGCTTCTTCCATTTTTTTAGACTGGGAGGAAGGCTGGGATACTACTTTTTCCTTTTTCTCGGCTTTAGGCGCTACATAAGTGCTTTGCGGTATTTTAGCTGCATCGGCATGGGTAGAAACTTTTGTTGGGGCCTTTTGAACTACTGTTTTATCTTCCTCTTTTATTTGCGATGATGTTGAAATTTGAGTTGCAGCGGCCTTAACTTCAGGCTGACTATTCGGGGAATGGGATTGAGTTTCTTGAACTCTCATCTCTATTGAGGAAGATTTACTCACTTCTGCTGATTGATTTTTAGGCGGAAATTTTTGCTGCACGATCATCGGCCGGCCATCTGGTCCAATAATCGTGTAAAACTCGCCCGCATATGAAAAAGACACTTGCACTATACAAAGTGCAAGTACCGATTTCACCAATGAATTCCCTTTCATTTTTTTCAATTCGCTTACCATCTTGTTCTATAGTTCAATCCTAAAATCGTAATCTTGGTATCTGTTTTTACGTTTAAACCTGCATATGGATTTAATAAAAGATTATTTACCCCTGTCTGGTTTGCTAAACTACTTGTATTTGCAGGAATATTGTCTTTACTACGCAGAAAGCCAATCGATAAATCTAAATCAGTATCTGCATCAAAACGATAACCTACCCCAAGACCAAACAATTGTGCATTGTTAATCGGCACCATGGTATTTCGCTTATTATCAGGAATTGCACTGGTACGTGGTTCATAGCCAGCACGTAATTTCAAACGATCCGTTGCGGAATATTCCAGACCAATACCAAAATTCCAAGGTGAAGTAAATTCCAGCGGTAATGCGAGAGAACTATCACTCACGTTTTCAGAAAGCAACTTAGCAATTTTTAGAGCAGAAATTTGTCGGTCAAATTCAAATCTAAACTTGTCCCAGGCTTTATAGTCCGTCCAGCCTACATCAAAGTTGACTTGTAAATCGGGTAAAAGCTTATATTTTATCCCTGCTTGAAAATGGGCTGGGTATTCAAAATCCATTGAAACCAGACCTGACTCACTTGCAGGAATATTATTAGGAAAGCCCAAAATTGCAGCAAGAATTTGACCTGTAGGAGATGACATTAAACCATTGATCAGCTCACGTGGCGCGTTTGCGTTATCAATATGGTATTTACCTTTCAAACGCATTTTTGCAGCACTTTGATATACCATACCAAAGCTAAAATCGTCAGTTGGCTCCCACAGCACACCAAGGTTATAACTTGGGCTAAGTGATTGCTCCAAAGCAAGTTGCATTTGCCCAAACCGGCCAAATGGATTCATGCCTTCTTGGGCATTACATATGCCTAACAACAGAATGTCGGTAATAATGTCCGAGTTTTCTTTAAAAGGTGTACAAACGACTTCATCAATCATTCGCAACATACCAATTAATTCGTTAGGAAAACGCAAATCCGTTTTTAAACCAATGGCCTGGTATGACATACCCACAGAAGCACCGACGGATAACTCATCATTCACTTCATAGGCTATAGAAGGAGATAAATAGGTAATCCTTTCCAGAGCAACCTGTTGCCCCATATAATTCGCAGGATTGCCATTTTCCGCACCAAAACCGGCAACTAAAGGTGCATACATTGCCGTTGCAAAAGTTGTTTTTGAACCGGGTGGATTGTAAGCAATCCCCGCTGTAGGCGCAGCCATAGGCAGCCCTTCACCCAGATCCACCATTTTTTTTAGTACGGGGACGTATAGACTGACGTATTCGACATCCCCATTTATGGTGCCTTTAAAGTCTGTACATAAATCGGAAGAAACCTCTGGCCCATCATTACACACCATCGGGTCATCTGAATAGCCAAATACGTTATATCCTGCAGGGACTTCGAACTCTCTTTTGATATCAAAGTTAGCCAGAATACCCTGAACATCGGTTTGTAGACCTTCAATTTTTGTCAAGGCTGCCGGGTTAAAATGAATAGCACTAATGCCAGGAGGGTCTGCAGTAACTGCATTCCCCATACTCAATGATCTGACATCAACCGATAAGTTGGTCCCTAATTGAGCAAAAGTTGCACTTGAACAGCCCGAAACGATAATTGCTGCGGCTAACGGGCGAAGTCGAATCTTGTACATACGACTGCCCTCTTAGCGAAGTTTCTTACCGAAACCTAAAATATCAAGTGGGAATGACAAACCTAACGATACATCTGGTGCATCTTCTGTTAAGCCTATGCCCACAGTTCCGTTAACAATGGTCTCTGGTGAAACACGCACACCGAGTGAAATTGCTAAAGTAGAACTGGTCTGATCAGCCGGAGAATAGCTTTCACCCGAACTATAGGTAAATTCTGAACCGGTATTAAAGCTTTGCTGGTATGACATGGTCATAGACACATCATAGTTAAATGAATAAGCAAAACCTAAGGCAAAACCCCCACTAATCCCAGGTTCAAACTCCTCCAGTACCCGTATACCACGACGCTGATTTAAACCAGTTTCTTTAAAGCCATAGTTTGCAGATACAGAAGCAAACAAAACCACTGGATCGATATATTTACGTGTACTCGCACCAATCCCTGCAGAGTAATAACCTTTACCTGTTGCTAAATCATCTGTGGCATTCACTTCATAAGGGCTGTCACCCGTTTTAGTAGAAATATTACCGAATAAGATCAGTGGTAACCTGCCAGCTTTTAGTGGGAAAGGTTCCCAACGTGCACCAAAGGAAATATCGCCTAGACCTGCTGCAGAGGTATCTTTTAATAAATCTGTTTTAGCGACTAAAGGTAGTGAAGCCGTGAAGGTCAAATTATCTAAAATGCCATACTGCGCTGTAAACGTATTGGTAACAGAGTGAGTTGCATTTTCTTGAACACGAAGTTGATACAGTTGACCACTCGCCATTTCAGCATCAATCTGTGTATCACGATAATAAGTATAATCAATATCATAATAAGATGAAATTTCACCTTTTTTAATTAATGAATATTGTCTTTCATTTGAAGTGAAAACTTCTTGCAGGTTTGCTTCTTTACTTGCATCCCCTTCTTGCTGCTGCAAGGCAGAAGAAGCTTGTTCATTTGCATTAACAGGTTGTGGCTGCGCTACTGTACTACTATCGGCAGATGGGGTTGCTGTTGACTCATCCACTTGTTCATCAACTGCCTCATACTCACCGAGTGCTGACTGTTCTCCTGCATCTACCGCTGCTACTGCTTGCGCATCTGTAGACTGTGACGCTGTAGATTCAACTGCAGTTTCCTGTTGATCTACAACCTCATATTCTCCAAGTGCAGGTTCCTCTGCGGCATATGCCACCCCTATTGCCATTTGAACACTCAAAGCCAATAAAGTTTTGTTCATCCATTTACGATTCATATTCCATCCCACCATTTTTATTTTTTTAATCCGCTACTTTTATACTTTATTTACTTTTGTAATAAAGACGTAAAAAATTATATGTAGATTCACCGAATTTTTCTGAGTCTTCATTTAAATTCTTGTCTAAACGAATTGTTGAGGCTTTATCTGCAATTTTATCCATATAGAACTGCGGATATTGAATGTCAACGAATGCATAGCGATTCACCGTTGCATCTTCGACGTGTCGTAAGTCTGTATCCTGAAGTGCCAATAAATTTTTTCTTTTTTCAGGGGCAACATTAATTAAAAACAGGGTGTTGTTTTCCCAGATATCTTTAAAACGTGTTTCATCAAAACTGATATTACCCAGTGCAGGGTCAGCCACATACACACGCCCATTTTTATATGCTTTAAACACTACAAAATGCTTAAAACCTGCATAGGAAATCGGAACAATTGCTGGTTGACCTTGCTGAACCAAATCGGAAAATTCGCCTTTGTATCCCCCGCTTTCAAAACCGATTGCCCCAACAAAGCGTTTCATATCTAAAAGAGAAAAACTGCGGCGTTCAACAATTTTCTCGGTTTCACCAAATTTAAGTAAACCATTCATGACTTGTTGTTCTGTCATGTTTACACCAACATCAACATAACCATTCAACAAGGTCGTTAATGCAGCTGATCCACAACTATAATCATAGGCTTGACGGACAATACCCCTAAATTGATCTTCTACAGCAGGTTTAATGAGTACGGGTTCTCTATGCATTCGAGTGAATGAATCGTGGCGAGAATCTAAGGTTTCAGTGTAATACACAGCTTCCGCTGGCTTTTTCTTAATTTCAAAGGCTTCTTTGGCAGCGTAATACATCAATGCCGAGCCTAACGCGATCTCTAACATATCTTTTAACTTTTCTAGTTATCGGCATGACGTGCCTTTGTTCATTATTTTTTTAGAGCTTATACTCTACATCCATGTAAAAGGAAGATAACCTTTTTTATAAAAAAAGACAGCTTTTTTTTAGTCTTTTTGAAAAATTTCACATTATTTTTGTAAAAAAAAGCGCGTGTAAACACGCGCTTTTTGCCACGGAAACTTAGTGACCGCGAATTGTAATGATTGCACCTGGCGTATAAACACCTGCTGATGGGCTGAAGTAAGTTTGCATACCTTGAACTTCTACATCACCAATAGAAGCAGCGGTCTTGCTACCCAAATGGATACCTTTAACATAATTATCATGCGCGCCACTTGTGCTTATAATACGAACATAACCTTTACTAGTGTCTTCTTCACCAATCACACTGATAGATTGATTAAGTGTCAAATCTTTAGTGCCTGCATCTGCAACCTTGATGCTCTCAACAAAGATTTCACCAGCTTTACGGTTACCTACAGTACCATCACCTGTACCCGTTTTAGTTGAATTATCCAAAATACCTAGATTCTTAATTTCAAGACCACCTACCATTGTGGTATTCAATTTAATCATCGCACCTTGAGGAGCTGCACCCAGTTGAATATTGGCAGTCATTTTACCAGTTTTAACAGACAAACCACTTAAGATTGCATTGTAGTTAGCATCATCACCACCGCGACGAATGTTAGTTGCAGGAGTATTTGTACCAGAACCTGTTACACCAATTTCACCAATATTAATATCTAAGCCTGAAACTTGCGCTGCAATATTAATATATGCTGTGTTACCACCACCTGCACCTTTATCACTATCAATTACTAGATCTGCTAAGTTACGTGTTGGTAGCAAATAAAATCCCGCTTCACCAGCAGGCCCGTTATCATAGTTTGCACCAATGACGATACCCTTAGTTGCTGTAACACCCGTACCATTTCCTTTAATAACAATTGCAGCGGCATTTGGAGCAATACCTGTTGTTGCATCTTTAGTGCCACCCAAACCATCGTTATCGTGAATGAATAGCTTTTCAATTTCGATTTTTGAAATACCGATCCCAATGCTTAAACCATCTTGACCAGTAGTAGCACCCAATGAAGCATCATCCATTGCTTGCATTGCCATCGCGTTTGCGCTGATTGCTAATGAAGAAACTAAAGCAAGTTTAGTAAATTTTTTCATTTCGTACTCTCCCAAGAGTATTATTTTTTTTGATTGTTAACTACTCGATTTCACTGATTGTTTTTTATTTTTTGACAATAGTGAGGCTTTCCTTGAGCAGCTGGTTTGCCCTAGTTAAATTATATGGCTGTCATTTTTTGTTCAACTGCTGTTGGTCGCAATCTGCATGTTACCGATAAACGGTATTTACAGTTTTTATGCACCAACAATGTTATAGAATAGCTCATCTATGTATCGAATTTTTAAAGTCACATCGTATGAATAAGCCTGTTTTTTTTCAAAAATTGCTGACCAAACAACAGCTTAATCCTACTGAAATTCTTTTATGCCTATCACATCTTAACCATGTGGTTTACTTAAAAAATGTAAAGCAACCTGTCATTGCTTTTTTAGCCTCTGAATATATGCTGGTGCACAATAAAAAAATTCAGAAATTTACCAGAATATCGTTGAACCAATATCAGCAGAAAAATGAACTAATTGATTTAAATAATTTTTTTAAACAGGGTTTGCAAAACCATCCTTCCGACTTCAATGGCGGTTTAATCGGCTTTATCAGTTATGATGAAGCGGCCCAGCAACAGGTCAACATTCAATCCAAAAACCAGCCCTCTTTATTTTTGGGCATTTATTGCAGCTATATTAAACTGACCGATCAGGGTTGGACTTTTTTTAGCCATGAGCATGATGCTGAAGCGATTTTTCAGATGCTTCAAAATGCCTTACAAAACAAAAATAGCCTCATTAAAGAAAATCAATCATTTACGCTTACACAACCTTGTATTCCACGCTGGAATAAAAAACAGTATGTGAATGCCTTTAAACAGGTTCAAGATTACATTCGGGCAGGTGACTGTTATCAGATTAATTTAACTCAAGAATTTACCGCCAAAGCACAAGGTTTATTACTCGATACAGCAGACGCATTTTGGCAACTGACAGATGCACCTTACTCGGGTTATGTCAAAATTGATGATTTTGAATTACTCAGCTGTTCTCCCGAACTGTTTATCGAATTTGAAACAAACCGGAAAATCACCACAAAACCAATTAAAGGCACGATGCCGCGATATCAAGATGCTGCACTCGATGAACAATCCAAGCAAAGCCTAATTCACTCTAAAAAAGACCAAGCCGAAAATGTAATGATTGTAGATTTACTGCGTAATGATTTGAGTGTATACGCTGAAACAGGATCGGTGAAAACACCAAAACTTTTTGAAATTGAGTCATTTAATCAAGTTCACCATATGGTTAGTGAAGTCACTGCCACTTTAAGGGAAGATATCAATCCTTTTCATGTGCTCATGTCTGCTCTGCCAGGTGGTTCGATCACTGGCGCACCCAAAATTCGTGCCATGCAAATTATAGAGGAGCTTGAAGGTGCTCCACGTGGAGCCTACTGCGGTTCGATGGGTTATTTTAATTTTGATGGCACAGGTTCATGGAATATTCTGATTCGCTCGATTCAAAAATATCAGGATGATGTTTCTGTCTGGGCGGGTGGCGGTATCACCATTGCATCAGATTGCGATGCTGAGTATCAGGAATGTTTTGATAAAGTCGAAGCCATGCTGAATTTGCTCAACACTTGGTACACACCTGCATAATTAAAAAAGCGATTCTATTGAATCGCTTTTTTAAAATCCCTCCTAACCTCCCTTTAGTAAAGGGAGGAAATCTCCTCTTTACAAAAGAGGGATTTGGGGAGATTAAGCCAGAATATCGTTTTTCAATGTATCCACTAAACGCTGGTTTTGCTCGTCCGTACCGATAGTAATACGCAGGAACTGGTTGATACGCGGCTTATTGAAATAACGTACGATGATGCCACGTTCACGTAATTCAGCAGCCAATTCACCTGCATCTTTTGATGACAGTGAGGCAAAAATAAAGTTTGCACTCGATGGCAAGACTTTAAAGCCAAGTTCAGTCAGTTGAGTAACCAACTTTTCACGGCTTGCAATCACTTTCTCATTTTGCGCTTCGAAGTATTCCTGATCTTCAAAAGATGCTACAGCCGCCGCAATCGCAAAACTATCGATCGGATAGGAGTTAAAACTGTTTTTCACCGCTTCAAGGGCAGCGATGAGATGTGGCTGCGCAATGGCAAAACCGACACGTAAGCCTGCTAAGGAGCGTGATTTAGAAGTCGTTTGGCAAACCACCAAGTTATCGTATTTCTCAACCAATGCAACCGCAGATTCAGCGCCAAAATCGACATAAGCTTCATCAATGACAACCACTGAATCGGGATTGGCCTGAAGAACCTCTTCAATGGCAGACAAACCAAGTGCGATACTGGTCGGCGCATTCGGATTGGTAATGATAATCCCGCCATTAGGCTGTTTATAATCATCCACCACAATTTCAAAATCATCATTCAATGGCAAAACTTTGGTTTTTACCCCAAAGAACTGACTATAAACCGGATAAAAACTGTAAGTAATGTCCGGATACAGGATTGGCAATTCCTGGACAAAAAATGCCTTGAAGATGTGCGCCAACACTTCATCAGAACCATTACCGACAAACACATGACTCACGTCAACATGTTGCTGTTTGGCAATGGCCTGTTTTAAAGCGGATGCATCCGGGTCTGGATATAAACGTAGCACATCTGCCGAATTTGCCAATACCGCCTGAACCGCTTCTACCACTTTTGGTGATGGCGGATAGGGATTTTCATTGGTATTGAGTTTTAATAGGTTTTGGATTTTGGGTTGTTCACCTGGTACGTAAGGTTCGAGTTCACGTACTTCAGGACTCCAAAAACGCATTTGTTCTGTGGTGATGGTCGACATTTTATTTTCTCATTCGCTATTTACCAAAATTCCCTCTTTAAAAAACTATCGAGAAAATATTTATCGCTAGGAGAAAGTCTATTTTACCCTCTCCTAACCTCTCCCATAGAGAGAGGAACTTTTCATTGGTAAATAAATTTAATCAATATTTCAATTTTTCCATATTTGCCATTCTATTAAAACCATATAAATTTCATTAGTTTAAATTAGATGACACCCCCTCTCCTTTCAGGAGAGGGTTAGGGAGAGGTTAATCGTGATAACGATAACGTGCTGAGCGTGCATGGGCATCCAGATTTTCCTGTTGCGCCAAGATATCGGCTGTTTTCGCTAAAGTTTTCACGCCTTCTTGCGAGCACATAATCAGACTTGAACGCTTCTGAAAATCATATACGCCAAGCGGTGATGAGAAACGCGCTGTGCCTGATGTCGGCAACACATGGTTTGGACCCGCGCAATAATCACCAATGGCTTCAGGCGTATAACGCCCCATGAAGATTGCACCGGCATGGCGGATGCTTTCTGACATTTCTTCAGCTTCGTCCAAGCAAAGCTCTAAATGTTCTGGCGCGACCTGGTTGATGAGGTCAATCGCTTCTTGACGATCTTTCACCAAAACCAAAGCCCCACGGTTCGCAATTGAAGTACGGGCAATTTCAGCTTTTGGCAAAGCAGCCAGATGTTCTTCAATCGCCTGTTCAACGTCGTTTAAAAGCTGTTCATCGGGTGTGATGAAAACTGCTTGGGCAACCGTATCATGCTCAGCTTGTGACAATAAATCCATTGCCAGCCATTTCGGATTATTCTGACCTTCTGCATATACCAGAATTTCAGACGGCCCTGCAATCATGTCGATACCAACCTGGCCAAATACAGCACGTTTAGCTGCTGCCACAAAACGGTTACCTGGGCCGGTAATTTTATCGACAGGGGGAATCGTTTCCGTTCCATAAGCCAATGCGGCAACTGCTTGTGCCCCACCAATGGTAAATACACGATGCACACCAGCCAGATATGCCGCTGCCAATACCAATGGATTGAGTTCACCATTCGGCGCCGGAACCACCATGATAATTTCTGGCACACCCGCCACATGTGCAGGAACGGCATTCATCAATACAGAAGAGGGATACGATGCTAAACCACCCGGCACATAAATACCGACTCGATCCAGCGGGGTAATTTTTTGCCCTAAGGTATTTCCCAAAGCATCAACATAGGTCCAGCCATCCTGCTTTTGTGCCTGATGGAATTCACGAATACGGTTTGCAGCCAACTCCAAAGCTTGACGAACTTCTGTCGTTAAACCTTCAAAAGCCGCTTTGAGTTGTTCTTGAGTAAGTTCTAGATCAGAAAATTGATGCGCTGGATGTCGATCGAACTGTTGAGTGAGTTTAAGAACATGAGCATCACCATGCTGACGTACATCAGCAATGATTTGGTCTACGGTTTTTAAAAGTTCAGGATCACTAACTGTCTCAAAAGCCAACAAGTCTGCAAAGGCCTGTTTAAAGCTTTGATCTTGAGTCGATAAACGTCGCATCAATTTACCCACAAGGTTTGAATTGGAAAAGTTTAGTTTACCTTGTTTCCCAAACTTTGTGGGTATCAATCACACATCTATTCACACAGTTTCATAGGAAATTACTTTGTGAATTATCGAATAAATCTGGGTTTAGCTAGGGATAGTAAAAACAGGCATAAAAAAACCGCCACAAAATGACGGTTTTTCATATTGAGATGCAAAAACTTATTTTTTGCTTTCGCGTTCTTCCACTGCCTTTTCAAGCTGTGCCAGAATCGGGTTCAATAAAGTTTGCTTACGCTTGAAACTTGCTTTATTTACAATCAAGCGAGAAGAGACTTTGCAGATTTCTTCCAAAGGCTCTAAACCATTGGCACGCAGGGTATTACCCGTATCGACCACATCAACAATGTAATCACCTAAACCCACCAGTGGCGCAAGTTCCATCGAACCGTAAAGCTTGATGACATCGACTTGCTCGCCCAGGCTGGCATAGTATTGACGTGTAAGATTCACATATTTGGTAGCGATTTTTAAACGGCCTTTCGGACGTTCCATACCCACTTTGCCTGCTGTCATGAGTTTACAGTTGGCAATTTTCAAGTCGAGTGGTTCATAGACGTTTTGCGCACCATGCTCCATCAGCACGTCTTTACCCGCAACACCCAAATCCGCTGCACCATTTTCCACATAGGTCGGTACATCAGAAGCGCGTAAAATTAAAATACGCACCTGTTTATGGGTAGTTGGGAAAATCAATTTACGGGATTTATCCGGATCTTCCAGTAAATTAATTCCTGCTGTTTCTAGCAGAGGTAAAGTTTCTTTTAAAATACGTCCCTTACTTAATGCTAAAGTTAAACCATGATCAAAATTGCCCATAACGTCAAAGTTTGGATCATCGTTTCTCATATCGCTCATTAACTTACTCGCTTAATTTGGGCACCTAAACCTTGTAACTTCGCTTCAACATCTTCATAACCGCGGTCAATATGATAAATACGGTCAATCAGGGTTTCACCTTCAGCAGCCAACGCAGCCAGAACCAAAGAGAAAGAAGCACGTAAATCTGTCGCCATTACAGGAGCGGCTGAAAGTTTTTCCACACCTGTAACCACTGCATCATTACCTTCAACCTGAATATTTGCGCCCATACGTGCCAATTCAGGTACATGCATAAAACGGTTTTCAAAAATCGTTTCAGAAATTGTCGCAAAGCCACGACCAATCGCGTTGACCGCCATAATCTGGGCTTGCATATCGGTTGGGAATTCTGGATGCGGCAACGTCTGGAAGCTTACGGCTTTCGGACGTTTCCCCATCATATCCAGTTCAATCCAGTCATCGCCACGGGTCACTTCTGCACCCATTTCTTCAAATTTGTCTAAAACTGCTTCAAGTAGTGCTGGATCGGTATGCGTGGTTTTGACTTTACCACCGGTAATTGCTGCAGCAGCCAGATACGAACCTGTTTCAATACGGTCCGCAACCACTGCATATTCACAGCCATGTAAATGCTCAACACCTGTAACGACTAAAGTGTCGGTATCCAAACCTTCGATTTTTGCACCCATTTTAATCAGCATTTGTGCAAGATCGGTAATTTCAGGTTCACGTGCGGCATTACGGATTGTAGTGATACCATCGGCCAATACCGCTGCCATCAAAATATTTTCCGTACCACCCACAGTCACCATATCAAAGACAACTTCGCCACCTTTAAGACGACCATCAACTTTGGCATGGACATAACCAGCTTCAACTTCAATTTCAGCACCCAAAGCTTCTAATGCTTTTAAATGTTGATCGACTGGGCGTGAACCAATGGCACATCCACCAGGAAGAGATACTTTTGCACTGCCATAGCGCGCCAATAATGGACCAAGCACCAAAATTGATGCACGCATGGTTTTGACCAGTTCATATGGAGCAAACTGATTATCTAATGTAGACGTATCTGCTTTAACAGTATCGCCTTCATAAGAAATTTGAACACCCAAACCAGCAATCAGTTTTACCAACGTGTTCACATCCTTAAGATTTGGAACATTGGTTAATGTGGTGGGAGTTTCAGGGAGAATCATTGCAGCAAGCAATGGAAGTGCTGCATTTTTTGCACCCGAAATACGCACTTCACCTTCGAGCTTAACACCGCCCTGAATTAAAAATTTATCCATCTAGTTCTAAGCTCCGAATAAGCTTGCTTTACGCCATTCTTCTTTGGTCATTGCGCGAATAGTTACCGCATGTACTTCACCGCTGGCAATATATGAATTTAACGGAGCATAAACTGTCTGTTGGCGTGCCACCGGACGTTTGCCTTCAAATTGTTCGTCTACAATGCGAAGATCAAATTTCCCGCCTTGCCCACTAACTGCAACTTCAGCCTCTGGAAAAGCAGCTTTTAAAATTTCAGTGAGCTGTTCACTATTCATCACAAAGACCTCTTATAGGACCAACGGTGTAAAAACCTGCCATTTTACTATAAATATGAAAAATAAATCATTAAGCTATAACATTTAATATATAAAAAAAGAGGTCATAAAAAACCTCTTTTTGTTCAAAAACCGAACTATGCCATTAAAGATGGAGATGCAACCTGCATTTTTCTATGCTTATGCAACTGTCTTTTCAGTTTTTCTGTTAATTTTTTTATTGATGTATACATATCATCAGCTGTTGCCTGTGCAAACAATTCTGCCCCCGGTACACGAATAATCGCTTCAGCTATATGATTTAAACTTCCTTTTCTTGAACGTTTGTCCACTTGATGATCTTTGGTCAATTTTACCTGCATACTATTGACCTGGTCCAAATGTTTGGTCATTTCAGCAAATTTTAATCGGATATTATCTTCAATTGCAGGGGTGATAGTTAAGTGATGACCACGAATTGTTATTTGCATAATTCTATCCCTCACCTTCTTTAGGATTAGTTAAAGTCATAGCCGAAACGATCTACTGAAAGAACTCAGAATTCTGCAATTCACACTTTAAATCATTTCAACCACACCTTTAAAAGAAAAAAAGATTCATTATGTTGTCATAATGAATCCCTAGAATAATCAGATTTTTAAAATTAGATCAAGACTTTTCGTTCAGAAGATGAAGGAATATGTAACGACTCTCGATATTTAGCAACTGTCCGGCGTGCTACATCAATACCATCTTGTTTTAACAAATTGGCAATAATATTGTCAGATAAAGGCTTGCGTGGATTCTCTTCGGAAATTAACTTTTTAATCTTTGCGCGAATTGCAATGGAAGATGCTTCTCCGCCAGAAGTCGTGGCTACATGACTGGAGAAGAAATATTTCAGTTCAAACAAACCCCGCGGTGTCAGCATAAATTTGTTGGTCGTTACACGTGAGACAGTAGACTCATGCAATTCCACCTCTTCTGCAATATCGCGCAGCACTAAAGGTTTCATCCCTTCCGCACCAATTTCCAAAAACATTTTTTGATGTTCTACAATACAGGTGGCCACTTTTAATAAGGTTTTATGACGCTCATCGACACTTTTAATAAAATTTTTGGCATCTAGCATTTGATTGCGTAAATATTGATTGTCGTTACTTTGATCAGCACGTTTAATCATACTGGCATAAAAAGAATTAATCCTTAATTTAGGCATCACATCCGGATTTAACTGCACCTGCCAATGATCATTCTTTTTCATGACCACCACATCGGGAATCTGATAATCAGAGTCTTTTTCTTCAAACTCCAGTCCCGGATAGGCTTTTAAGGTCTTTAACAGATCAACTGCACATTTTAATTGCTCAGGATTCAAACCGGTTTGTTTAACCAATTTCGGCAATTCATTTGAAATGAGTAACTCATAATGATTTAACAATTTTATAGCTTCACAACGATAGGCTTGATGTACAGGTAAACTTTCGAGTTGCACCAATAAACATTCTGCCAGATTACGCGATGCCACACCTGGAGGGTCCAGATGTTGAATATGTTTTAAGACAACAAGAACTTCATCATCTTCCACCTCATCCTCATAATCCATCGTTTCCAATAAATGCTGCACAGATGCCGTGATTTCGGCAATTTCAGCATCTAAAAAACCTTTTTCATCTAAAGAATCAACAATACAGTGCGCGATGAGGCGATCTACAGCAGAAAAATGCAATAAATTAATCTGCTCGAGTACATGCTCTTTTAAACCCAAATGTCCTTGGCGATTGTCTTCTCGTTCTTCATATTCAGGGGAACCCAAACTGGTCGGTTGATGGGTATAGACATCATCCCAATCAGTATCCACAGGTAGATCATCCGGAAGATGGTTTGCATTCAGCTCATTAGTTAAATCTTTACTGTCACGTTCTTGATCTTGTAAGACAGATAGGCTTTCAATCGAAGATTGCTCTTCTACTTTTTCCAATAAGGGGTTACTATCAAGTTGAATTTGGATTTCTTGCTCTAGCTCAAGGCTAGAAAGTTGAAGCAAACGAATGGCTTGTTGTAACTGCGGTGTCAGTGACAAGGAGTTTGCAACTTTTAATCCAACCGATAACTTCATACTATCCTACTCTTTTTAACTGCTATTTATAAAAGCACGCCTTACAAGCAATTTTTGTGCCGTTTTAATTTTTATATCATAGATACATATAAAAAATATACAAATTTACGGATTTTTTAGTCATATTTTCGATAAAATATAAAAAATTAATGATAAATACTTTTATAAATTAATAATTTACTTAAAAGATAAAATCCAACTTTATAAATATCACCCAAATCAATTCAGTTAAAGAATCTGATTTCATTCATCAATTCAATAATGATCTTGAGGTTTTAAAAATTCCCCACATAAAAAAAGCCCTCTGCTTATGCAGGGGCTTTTGTAATAATGAGCTGGCGATGACTTACTCTCACATGGGTAATCCCACACTACCATCAGCGCTAAGAGGTTTCACTTCTGAGTTCGGGAAGGGATCAGGTGGTTCACTCTTGCTA
>NZ_JBNCAT010000030.1:0-34557 GCF_049808495.1 Acinetobacter sp. G11 | reverse complement strand
TTGCCAGACGTTCAAAATCTTGTCTTAAAATGGGTTTGAGTAATTGATGAAATACGGTATTCTGATGTGACAAAACCTGAGTCCTTTATAGTTAAAGTGTTTGTTTGCACTTATATTTTAACTATTTAGACTCAGGTTTTTTTATTTAAAGCAAACTATGGGACAGTAGTGCAATCATGCCCTTTTTCAATAAAATTAGCCGTATTTTCGAGCAAAATCTTCATCTGAAGTACATAAGTAAATGATGAACTCAATGAAAGCGACAAGTGCAGGAATAAAGGTCCAGCAGAAAATCAGGTAAACAATGCCCCAACCAATTTGCCCCAAATAAAATTTATGAATACCAAAGCCACCCAGGAAAAAGGCTAAAATTGCAGCCACAATCCTGTTTTTTTCGCCCACCTGATTGGTAAATGCAGATGCTGAACTCAGGACATAAATGTCATTGGCCTGACCGGTTCCATCCACAGTAAAATCGACTTTCTGACCCCGGGCAGGTGGAATTTGCCCACGCCAGCCCGCTCCAGAAAACTGATAATGGTTTTGATCATCCCCGCTAATGACACCCGAATTACTCTGAATGGAAAAATCTAATATCTGCCCTTTCATAAAAACCCTTATTTTTCTTTATATTGGCTTTTAAATCATACGTTCAATCACTCACTTTTAAAACTTTTTTAATCACATTTTCCCTAGCCTGTTAGCTTCGTTTTTTCTTTTGGGTAATTTTTTAACAGATAAAAAGCTCTCTAACCATTTGATATCTTAAAGTGTAAAAATTTGAATTTAAAAATGGTATAATAAGATTTACGTTCCTATTCAAATCTATAACAAAATTAGATAAACCCAAGTAAACTCAAAAACTTAAAATAGATAAATACAAAAAATGACTACATGAAAATCATCTGTTAAAACAAGCATTAAAAATTTAATGGCAACTTAATTGGAGGAAAATTTACCGCCTGTTTCCGAAAGGAACAATCATTGTGAAAGAAATAGCAATCATGCCCTCTTTATACTTTTCTTGAAAGGTGATGATGAATGGACATACCTACTGAATATCCTCTATTTCAATGTCGTTATCTTCCCCGCTATTTCATCGGACTGATCTTTATTCCTGCCATATTTATTGTTTTAGCTCAACACTCACTCAGCAGCTACACCAGGGTTCACGATTTCAGCAGCCTGATTCAGTATTTATTGCATCAGTCCATGCCGGGTTGTCTTGTTCTGACACTGGTCATCATGCTGGCATTGATTGCAATAAATATGAAACTGGTCGTCACCAGCCAAAGCATATCCATACAAAGTTTTGGAATAAAGCTCAATAACATGGTACAGCGCAACAGGCTCTTAAAGACCCAGCTTTACTCCTCTTATCTCTCAAGGTATCGTGCACATAAGCCACTTACAGCAAAGGCATTCAGCCAAGAGCAACTGTGGAAAATGAGTCGTCTTGGATTTATTCTAAAACCCGAGTTTCGCAAGCAATATAAAATGGCGCATATTGATCTGAATATGTTCAATAAAGACAACCGAAAAAAACTGATTCAGATTTTGGCAAAACACTATGATTTAGACCCTAAGTTTTTTTTAGGTAGAGCACAACTCGCCAGACAGAAATTACAGCACAAACTTCGATAGAAAAGCGCGCTCAGCGCTTTTCTATCGAGTTCTATTTAAGCAGGAATACGCAGTACCTGCCCGGGAAAAATGTCATCAGCATCTTTTAACAAGGGACGGTTAGCCTCGAAGATTTTGTTGTATTGATTGACATCCCCATAATATTCTTTTGAAATCTTGGACAGGGTATCGCCCGATTTAACCGTATAGAATTTACTTTCCGGAGCAGGCGTAACCACTGTCATTTGGTCATCGACTTTAGCCACATGATCGATATTCCCTACAGCTAGGACAATTTTTTCGCGGTCGGCCTGGCTTTGTACTTGCCCCTTAATGGTCGCCAGATCGCTGCTGCCATTATAAGTCACCGATAAACCGGTCACCGGCAAGCCTAAAGCTTTAATATGTCCCAGAAGCTTGTTTGCAATTTCTTGTGCAGAAGGTTCTGCTGGAGTAGGTGATGCGGCCGGAGCTGGCTGCGGTTCTGCTGGTGCCGTATTTTTTTTACCAATACCTTTTACAAAATCGAAAAGACCCATTGTATTTCTCCATCATTATTATTCATGCGATTTGAAATAGCGCCCTTTTTTTATACCTAAAATTTATTCGCTGAAAGGTTGTCTTTGGTCAGGCAACAGTAAAGATATGTAATTATGATTTTGATCATGAATAAAAATAAAAAAGCCACCTAAAAGGTGGCTTCTTCATATTCAGCAGAGCTGAAACAACAATTAACCTAGTTTCTTAGAAACATAGTCAATCGCTGATTGAACAGTTGTGATTTCGTTAGAATCTTCATCAGGGATAGTGATGTCAAAATCATTTTCGAAAGACATAACAAGCTCAACTAAGTCCAAAGAGTCAGCACCTAAGTCATCCATGAAAGATGCTTCGTTTTTGATTTCTTCAGCTTTAAGACCAAGTTGTTCTGCAACCGCTTGTTTGATACGTAGTTCGATATCGCTCACAGGAATTCTCCTCATTGCTTGTGGCGTTTTTAATGCCGTTAGTTTAATTGAATATATTATTTTTGCAAAGTTTATACTTGAGCTTAGCTCATGTATAGACCACCATTTACATGTAAAACAGTACCAGTGATATAGCTTGCTTTCTCACTCGCTAAAAAACTCACGGCATTTGCGATATCTTGTGGATCACCTAAACGGTTTAAGGCCACTTGATCACTCATTTTTTTACGAATGTCTTCGCTTAATTGATCCGTCATTTCCGTTGCAATAAAACCAGGTGCCACGGCATTCACGGTAATTTGGCGGCTACCCATTTCTTTTGCAAGACTGCGGCCAAACGCCTCTATGCCTGCTTTGGCAGCAGAATAGTTGGCTTGTCCCGGGTTTGCAAAGTGGGCTACAACAGAACTGATGTTAATAATGCGGCCAAAACGCGCTTTGGTCATACCTTTTAAAACACGTTTAGACAGACGGTATACGGCTTTCAAATGAATGTTGAGAATGTCATCCCAATCATCTTCAGACATACGTAGTAACAAATTATCTTTGGTAATGCCGGCATTATTGACCAATACCAGAACAGGACCGTATTTTTGTTCAATATCTGTAACTAATGCATCAATGGCTGCCGCATCACGCACATCCAGCACTGCACCAGCGCCATTTTCAGTAAAACTGGCAGATAATTTTTCTGCACCTGCTTCTGAAGTGGCAGTTCCCACTACAAAATAACCGTCTTGAATCAATTGCTGAGCGATGGCTGCGCCAATCCCTCTGCTCGCGCCTGTCACTAATGCGACTTTGCGTTGCTGTGTCATGCAATTTTCCCTTCAGCCACTAAAATGGCATTTAGCGCATCCTCCATACGACTTTTACTGTCGAGTGGGAATGCTTTATTGATATTTGGTAAACGCTTCGCAAGGTTAGCCAACACATTGCCCGGACCACACTCAACCACATACTGCACTCCCTGATCTTGAAGGAACTGCACGGTCTTGGTCCATTGCACAGATTGATACAATTGTGCAGTCAATGCCTGACGTAATCCTGCTACATCTGTCGCGATTTCCGCGTTGACATTTTGTATTACAGGAAGGCTAGGCAGCTCAATGGCAGTTTGTTCCAAAGCTTGCGCAAATTTGTCGGCAGCCGGTTTCATCAGCGAACAATGCGATGGAACAGACACAGGTAAGCTAATCGCTTTCCCTCCATTTTCTTTTGCCAATTCCATTACCGCTTCGACCAGTGTCTTGTCGCCGGCAATCACTACTTGACCTTGAGCATTATAGTTGGCAGCTTCTACTGAACCGCGTCCCTGGATATTGACCTGTTCGCATAGTTCAAGCACTTTGGCATCTTCCAGACCCAAAATTGCCGCCATTGCACCCTGACCTTGAGGTACTGCATCTTGCATGAGTTTGCCGCGCAAATTCACCAATTTAACGGCATCACCCAGTGAAATCGCTCCGGCAGCAACCAATGCACTGTACTCACCCAGTGAGTGTCCTGCAAGATATTTTGGCGCTACCCCACCCAACTCTAGCCACACACGCCAGAGTGCAATACTGGCAGTGAGCAGTACAGGCTGGGTAAATTCAGTCTGATTTAAACCTTCGCCGCTTTGTGCGATCTGCCAGAGGTCAAAACCTACCGCTGCCGATGCTTCTGCAAAAGTTTCTGTCACGCTACTAAACTGTTCAGCCAATTCTGCAAGCATGCCGACTTTTTGTGAGCCTTGACCCGGAAATACAAATGCTGTTTTCGTTGCTTGAGCGATCTGCTCGAGTGGTTTAGCAGACATAAAAAAATCCTTTAATGAAGTGACATTGTTATTCGACGATCGGTTAAATATTCAACATACACTTATGTAAGCTTATTTACGGAACGAAATTTACCACTTAATTTTTGTTTTGGTAATTGCCAAATACAACAAAAAGACGCCATAAAAAAAGGGAGCTTAACGCTCCCATTTTTTCTACTAAGCTTGACGCTTAATACATCATCAATTATTCAGCAGATGCTTTAGCGAATAATTGGCGACCACGGTAGATACCATCTTTAGATACGTGGTGACGACGGTGAGTCTCGCCAGTAGCTTGGTCTACAGTTAATGCATTCTCGGTTAAAGCGTCATGTGAACGGCGCATGTCACGGCGAGAGCGACTTTTACGGTTTTGCTGAACGGCCATGATGGCTCCTTACAAAGATCGAAAAAATGGATCAGAACAAATTCAGTTGTCTTATACTTAACAGTATAACACAAAAATTAGTTAAGTTTACCCTTCAAACTTGCCAAAACGTCAAACGGGTTATCCCGTTTTTCTTCGACAATGTCATCTGTGGCAGGTTGATGCTTATGCTCACAAGTGTCATGCTTAGGAGACAAAGGCAACAACAATAACAATTCATCCTCTATCAGAGAAAGTAAATCAGCCGTCGCAGGCGCATCATAGCTACCTTTTGTCGTTGCTTCACTTTCACCTAAGACGATGAAATCAGCATCCTCATCCAAGCGCTCTATCAGTGATTCATCATCCACAAGCGCTAAATGAAAGTCTGAAACGAGAGGGATTTCAACGGGATTCAGACAACGCTGACATTCCATTGGCACTTTCGTTTCAACATGACCATCTAACCATACGATACGATGATACGCATCCATTGATAGCTTACAGTCTATGTTAATCAATTGATCATCAATTGATCCAACAGCTTCACGGGAAATACGAACAAAGCGAGACAATGGCAGTGTACCTGACCATGTAAAGCCTTGTTCAGCCCATTTAAACGGCTCAATCTGTGCCGGAAAGGTATTTGCTGACATAATTAAGGCGGCAATTCTACAAATTCATCGGTACTCTGTCAAAGATTAAGATACAATTTTGTACTTATTTAGACAGATCAATTGGGTAATACAAGTCATGCATCAGTTGCAGCCGCAACCTGAAGTCACCACTTCATTACAGTTAACCACTTATTCAACCTCAAGTTCTGCTGTTTCTATCGACCCTGTGCAACGCTCACCCTGGGCCAGCTTGCAAACTGAAGCTCAACAAGTTGATTGGCTTATACTACACTTTAATCACTGGTTTTCCCACTTAAATGTGTGTTTAGTCAAAGGTGATTTTGAACCTGAATATTTCCCGGCAACCAAAGATGCGCCTGCCCGCATTCAATTTGCCCACGGTTTCTTTAATAGTGCCCTGCATGAAATCAGTCACTGGACCATTGCCGGTGAAAAGCGCCGTTTATTAGCAGACCTAGGCTATTGGTATGCTCCCGATGGTCGCACGGCAGAACAGCAGGCTTTATTTGAGCAGGTCGAGATTAAGCCGCAAGCGATTGAATGGATGTTCGCCAAGGCCTTTGGTCGTAAATTCCGTGTATCTCTGGATAACCTGACCGGAGATGGCGGAGATGGCGCCACATTTAAAGACAATGTTTTTGCTCAAGTACAGCGTTATTTTTCCGGTGAAGCGAAGTTGCCACGTGATGCTGCACATTTTATTGCCTGTATCTGTGCCTGCACCCGGGGTGGCAAAACATTACAAAGTGACGAATTTCAACGTGACATGCTGGATTAAATTACACAAAATCATCAAAGCCAGATTGCAAGACTTTGTAAAATCAACAGATAATCTCTAATAACAAATCAGGGGAGAATAAATATGCTGCATTTAAGACTACATCCTGATAATCCTCAGCCGCGTCTGATCAGTCAGGCGGTAGAACGAATCCGCGCCGGGGATGTCGTGGTCTATCCGACCGATGCCGCCTACGCCATTGGCTGCCAGATTGGAAACAAGAATGCCATGGAACGGATTGCCCAGATTCGTGGTCTCGGCCCCAAACATCAATATGCCATTATCTGTTGTGATTTATCCGATATCGCGACCTATGCCAAAGTGGACAATGCCATGTATCGTTTGCTTAAAAACAATACCCCGGCGGTAACCACCTTTATTTTACCTGCGACCAGCGAAGTGCCGCGTCGCCTGATGCACCCGAAAAAGAAAACCATTGGCCTGCGCATTCCCAGCAACCGTGTTTGCCAGATGTTGCTTAAGGAATTGGGTGAACCGCTGTTAACCAGCACCCTGATTCTTCCCGGTCAGGACGATCCTTTAGATGACCCTTATGACATCGAACAGCAGTTGGAAAAACGTATTGATGTGTTTATTGATAGCGGCTTGGGCACCTTAAGCACCACCAGTATTGTAGATTTATCCGGTGAAAATCCTGAAGTGATCCGTCGCGGTATGGGTGATGTCAGCGCGTTTGAATAAGCACGGTTAAGTTTAGATATTAAAGGGAATGTTCAGGATCAAGGAGTAGTGCGAGAATGGATCTGTTTTATGTGCTGCTCAACTATCATGATTTTGAGACAAATAGCCGCATTTATGCGGAAATGCCCTGGACACTTGAGTCTAAAGTGAAAATTATGAAGGCAGATGCTGAGCAATCCCCTTCTGCGATGATCGACAACACCTATGCATTTTTTCTGGAAATTGCCGTTATTCACAAATTATTCAGCCTCGATCAAACTCAAGATTTATGCATCCGAGACAGTGCGCAACGGATCATCGAATTCGCACTCAAGTTGTCGACATCCACCTCAACAGATCATTAAGCACAATTGGCAAGGCATTGATTGGTCAAACTTAACCAACTCACAATTGCATGACTGACTTCAACCAGACAATGAATTGATTTTTTGAAATTAAAGTTATGTTCAAGAGCAGTTTGCAATTCCGCTGCATTTCCAAAACCCGTATAAGGTAAATAAGTTCAGCAGCTGTGATCGATTTCACTATTCACACGTCGCCAAACTTGCTTCAGCTGAACTTCGCTCATAGCTGCTGAGCTGGCCCGTTTTTTCATACGTTTTTTTCATAACGTTTTTTTCATAACAATGTAAAATCCATCCAATGGATCGGGCAAAAAAAAATAAAACCCTACAACAGCTATGCATTTCACATTATCAAGCCAGTTAAAAAACCTGACTGAATTTCAGGTTTTTTTGTATTTGATGACTTAACTAATTTATTTGAAGTCAAATTTCCATTACACTAGCGCTTATTAATTTACGTGCTTTTTCTTTCGATGCGAGATCGAGGCAAAAGCATCTTCCTGCATGCCTTTGAAAATTCGCGTGGCTTAAAACTGCAATGAATCAACCTGTCCATAATCCTATGGAGCCAAGCTCATCTATCCGCGTTATGGATGAGTGGCAAGATACGATTCCAGAGGATTTATATATTCCTCCTGCTGCATTTGAAATTCTGCTAGAGCATTTCGAAGGTCCACTCGACTTCCTAATTTACCTGATTCAAAAAAACGGTTTCGACTTATTACAGCTCGATATCGCTCCCATTGCTGCTCAGTATCTGTCTTATATGGATGCCATGAAGTCGCTGAATATTGAGCTGACAGCAGATTATATGGTGATGGCGGCATTATTGGCCGATCTTAAATCACGGCTGCTGTTACCAAAACCGAGTGCCAGCGTTGTCGTTGAAAAAGATCCCAAACAGGAACTGATTGACCGGCTGGAAACCTATTTGAGGGTAAAACAGGCAGCTGAACGCCTGGGGCAGATGCCGGTTCTGGAACGTGATACTTTTCCGGCAAATATTAGTCTGGGTCAGGTGGTGCAAATCAATGAAGGCTATGAGGCAAGCCAGTTACGTGATGCCCTGTTTTGTATCTTCAACCGCCCAGAACCAATCATCCATCAAATCCAGCAAGAACCGGTGCTGCTTGAAGAACGTATTGCCTTTATTGAAAGCCGCTTAGAGTCGGGTGAAATTCTACATTTTGAAACCCTGCTTAAACCCAGCCAGGGGCGCATGGGCATGGTGGTTACATTTATGGCCATTTTAGAACTCACCCGGCAACAGAAAGTGACTATTATTGCCAGCGGTATTGAAGCGCCACTTGCAATTCAAGGAGTAGCTGCCTAATGGATCATCAGACCACATCTCTCTCTGTTGCCGAGAATCAACATGAAGTGCTGATGCAGCTAGAAGCCATTATTTTTGCCAGTGAAAGCGCAGTTTCGCTTGCACGTTTGAAAGAAGCATTCCAAAATCAATATAATAAACAGGAATTGCGTCAGTTGTTACAACAGCTCGCCATGTTACAACATGGCAGATCGATTGAACTGGTAGAAACCGCACAAGGGTTCCGTTTCCAGGTTCGGGCAAAATATCGCAATATCATTACCCAGGTGTGGCCGGAACGACCAACTCGCTTGTCGCCCACCCTGCTCGAAACCCTTGCTGTGATTGCTTATCATCAACCAGTAACCCGAGCAGATATTGAACAGATTCGTGGAGTTTCAAACAATAGCCAGATCTTAAGATCATTGTTTGACTGGAACTGGATTAAAGAGTCCGGTTTTAGAGAGCTTCCGGGAAGACCCGCGTTGTTAGTTACAACGCCACAATTTTTAAATGCTTTTGGCCTGACGTCTTTAGGCCAATTGCCTCCCCTGCAGGATGCCAAGGAAGCTTTTATGGCGCTCGATGCTCACGCAGCGAAGTCGTAGATAGGTGAACTGTTGATGATAATTTCTAAGGTTATGCTGTCATGAGTGAAAAATTACAAAAGGTGCTTGCACGCGTAGGTTTGGGTTCTCGCCGTTATATGGAAGAAGTCATTGCCGCTGGTCGTGTAAGCATCAATGGACGCGTTGCCCAAGTGGGTGAACGCATTGAACCGGGTGATGAGCTTCGCATCGATGGTCGTAAAGTCCAGTTTCAGATTGAAGATGAAATTCGTCGTCGCGTTCTGATTTATTACAAACCCGAAGGTGAAATTTGCTCACGCAATGATCCTGAACAACGTCCGACCGTATTTGAACAATTGCCTGCAATTGCCAATGATCGCTGGGTGATGGTCGGCCGTCTGGACATTAATTCAACCGGTCTTTTACTGTTCACGAATGATGGTGAATTGGCCAACCGTCTAATGCACCCATCAAATGAAATTGAACGTGAATATGCCGTTCGTGTAATGGGTGAAGTGACCCCACAAATCAAAAACAACATGCTTCAGGGCGTTGTTTTAGATGATGGCCCGGCAAAATTTGAATCTTTCGCGGAAATTGGTGGTGACGGCATCAACCGCTGGTATCAAGTGGTGGTGAAAGAAGGCCGTAACCGTGAAGTGCGCCGTATTTTTGAATCACAAGGCTTGAAAGTCAGCCGCTTGCTGCGTACCCGTTACGGTACCGTGATTTTACCGCGTGAACTTCGTACCGGCCGCTGGATGGAACTGGATAAAGCCGACATCGACAACTTGACCAAATCTGTTGAGTTGAAACCGCGTCAAGGCACAGGCCTGTTTGGTATGGCAAAACGCCGTACTGAGCGTATGCAAGAAAAACCTATGGCTGCACGTCGTGGCGGTTATTTGCGTCAGCAACGCCGTGACAGCGAAGAAGGTGAAAATCAAAGCCCAATGGCTTATGCACAGCGCGATCGCCGTGAAAACCAGAATGGGTATGCACAACGTCGTGACAGCAATGGCAATAGTTATGGCCAACGTGAACGTCGTGACGGCAATAATGGCAACGGTTTTGCCCCACGCGGTGAGCGCCGTCAAGACAGCAACTCAAACACTTATGCTCAGCGTGAACCGCGTCAAGGCAACAGCTATACACAACGTGAAAACCGTCCTGACAACTTTGGCAATCAGGCTACATATGGCCAACGTGAACGCCGTGATGAAAATGCACCACGTAAACCATTTGGCAACAAAAGCTTTAAGAAGTTTTAATTTTTAAAAGCTTTGCTTGCAATCAAAAGTCACTCGATTGAGTTAATGCTGATCAGTTAAGGAGTTTAGAAATAAACTCCTTAATTTTTTAGTAATTCATGACGGAGTCTTACCGTTTTAAATCAAACTTTTGCAGCTCATTTGTTACTTTGGTTTCGCCCAAAGTAACCAAAGGCATTTGTCATCCGCAAAACTCGTCAGCCACTATCAACTAGCAAATTTGTCGCAGAAACAATCATTTTTAAATGTAGTCTTGCCTCAAACAGTTGCGGATGACTTTCCCACATATCCACTACAGTCATAAATTTAAAAAAGAAAATGCCAGTCAATTTCTTAACTGAATGGCATTAACTCGATTGAGTGGCTTTTTTATACCCTTTTTTAGGGGAGAATTAGGATAAAACGGGAATATCAATCCACTGTGCATCTGGGAAATGCATCGCCAGATAGCTTTTCAGATAATTCGAAGTATCTCTGGAAATCAGCTGGTCCTGTGATTCATCATTCAGGTTATAGGTCAGTGCAAACAATTCCAGACCACGACTTTTCAAGGCTTCCAGACTGAGTAAAGTATGATTGATACTGCCCAAACGACCGGAACTGACCAGAATCACCGGAAATTTCTGTTCAGCAATATAATCAATGGTTAACAGTTCTGTGGTTAAAGGCACCATTAAACCGCCCGCACCTTCCAGCAACACTACTTCATATTTTTCAGTTAATTGCCGGGTCGCATCGGCAATTTTCTGGAAGTCGATTTCACGCCCATCAATTTTAGTCGCCAAATGCGGGGAAGCCGGATAAGTAAAAATTTCCGGCATGGTGAGTTTGCTTTCATCTTCCGGAAACCAGCCCATCTGCATCATTTTACGGTGCTGTTCAATATCTTCAGAAATATCGGTATTGCCGGTTTGCACCAGTTTCTGGGTGATGGTTTTCTTGCCCTGTTCATTCCACAACTTCGCCAGATAACCTGTGGTATAGGTCTTGCCAATACCAGTATCAATGCCACTGATAAAATAAACGGGTGCTGTCATGGCTTGCTCCGTGCAATGCAATAAATAGGATGATAGCTCAGCTGATAATGGCGCTGACCAGATTGATCCAGCTGTGAAAATTGCTGATAGTCCTGATAAAACTGCTGTAAAGACTGTTTGCTCCAACGGTGCTGCGAGGCGGTTGCCGTGACCCCGGTGGCCTTTAAATGTTGCAGCACAGCTTTAGGATGGGAAAAATTCAGTGTTTCCAGACTCTCGGAAAGATGCAGGATTTCAAAACCCTGCTTGACCAGCTTGTTCTGAATCTCATCAAGAGTCAGATAATCCAGCCCTTGCCCAGTCAGTGTCTTAATTTGCTGCAAATTCTGCTGACCGAAAGTGGAAAAACACAAATAGCCATTTTCGATAAGCGCCGCTGCACTTTTTTTAAAGATCGAATCGATATCGCCCACCCATTGCAAAGCCGAACTGGAAGCGATCAGGTCAAGGGATTGTGGAAAATCCAGTTGTTCCACATCGCCAATCAGCCATTGCAATTTTGGATCATGCTGAAAATGCTGCTGAACTTCGGGATATAGATCATTTAAAAACAACTGCTTTATTTCAAAGTTTTGCATCAGCAAATGGCTTAAATTGCCCGAGCCACAACCGATTTCAAACATACGGTTCAGGCTGTTACTTGGCAGATAGTGCTGCATCAATTGCAGCAGATGTTGGCAAATCTGTTTTTGCACGATGGCATGTTTGGCATAGCTTTGACCTGCCTTGGCAAAACGCTGTGCAACTTGAGACTTATCAATATTCACGGCTACAACTCACAGCAACGCCACCAGCTGCTCAAGGTCAGCCTGATGGACTTGAGACGTCAGTGAAATACGCAATCTTGAACTGTGTTTTGGTACTGTAGGTGGACGCACCGGCATGATATAAAATCCGGCCTGTTGTAGCTGCCGGGCTTTTTCTACCGTCTTTTGCGACTCGCCAATAATCACCGGCACAATATGTGAAGTCGAAGGACAGTCAAAACCTTTGGCCTGTACCGACTGTTGCAGATTTTGACTGATCTGTTGCAGATGCTGACGTTGCTGTTTTAAGCCTAAAACCTTCTGGAAAATAAAATGGGTCCACGCCATACACAGGGGTGGCTGCGCGGTACTGAAAATCAGTGGACGCATGGAGTTGATCAGATATTCCCGGATGACGGGATGGCAAATCAGATATCCTCCGACCGATGCCAAGGCTTTCCCGAAAGTTCCAACCAGCAGGTCAATCTCATCAATCACTGCATATTGTTCTGCACAGCCTAGGCCCTGCTCGCCACGTACGCCAATCGCATGCGCTTCATCGACATACAGCATCACCTTAGAAAATTGCTGTTTGATGCGCACCAGTTCAGCCAGATCGGTTTCGTCGCCATCCATGCTGAAAATGGATTCCGTCACTACAATAATGCGCTCAAAAGCCTCATCTGTATGATATTGCTGTAAAAGCTGTTGTAGATGCTTCAGGTCATTGTGCCGATAACGTACGTACTTTGCAGAGGATAAACGGATACCGTCAATCATGCTGGCATGCACCAGTTTATCGGCCAGAATCAGGGTCTTACTGTCGCTTAAAGCGGGCAGAATCCCGATATTCATGTGATAACCACTGTTAAATAACAGCGCAGCACGACCATGAAAAGCCTGACTCAAACTGGCTTCCAGCTGCTCGTATTCAGGAAAGTTTCCGGTTAACAGTCTTGAAGAAGATGAACTCATGATCCGAAGTTCATTCGGTGTTTCATCAAAAAACTGCTCACGCAGCTGCAGATCCGCTGCCAATCCCAAATAATCATTGGAGGACAGGTTAAGCATCTGCTGACCCTGGATTTCAATCATTCGGCCTTGCTGGACATTGGAGGTAAATTGCCGCAGATTGCCCTGCTGTCTGAGTTCATCCAGCTTGCTTGCATAATCATTTAACAAAGGACTATTTAACAAAGGGGCATTTGACAGCTGGTCATTTAACAATTTCATGCGGATACCTCCTGCATCAGCTCCATCACATTTACCAATTGTTCCAGCAAGGTATTCAATTGCTGTTCAGTAATCACATACGGCGGCATCACATAGACCAGCTTGCCGAATGGACGTATCCAGATGCCCCGCTTAACAAACTGTTGTTGCAGGCTTTTCATATCCACATTAAATGTCAGCTCTACCACACCAATCGCACCCAGCACCCGCACATCCTGCACATAATCCAGCTCTAAGAGGGATTGCAGATGTTGTTGTAACTGTTTCTCGATGCGCTGGATATTGGCTTGCCAATCTTGGGCCAATAAAACCTCGGTACTTTTCACAGCCACCGCACAGGCCAGCGGATTGGCCATAAAGGTGGGACCATGCATAAACACCCCTGCCTCGCCCCGACTAATGGTTTCAGCCACGCGCTTGCTGGTGAGGGTAGCCGAAAGCGTCATATAGCCTCCAGTCAAGCCCTTGCCGATGCACATGATATCCGGCTCAACGCCGGCATGCTCCCACGCAAACAATTTTCCGGTGCGGCCAAAACCCGTGGCAATTTCATCAAAAATCAGCAGCACCTTATATTGTTCACACAGCAATTTGGCCTGACGCAAATATTCAGGATGATAAAAACGCATCCCGCCCGCACCCTGCACAATCGGTTCCAGAATTAAAGCGGCAATGCTGGAATGATGCTGTTTTAAAACCTGTTCCAGTTCTGCAATATCATCCTGATTCCATTCATCATCAAAGCCAATTTGTGGCGCTGCCACAAAGAACCGATTTGGCAGGCTGGAACCAAAAATCTGATGCATGCCAGTGACCGGATCGCAAACCGACATGGCATTCCAGGTATCACCATGATAGCCAGAACGCGGCGTAACAAAATTGGTTTTCTGACTTTGGCCTTGTGCAGTCCAAAACTGCACCGCCATTTTTAATGCCACTTCTACCGCAACCGATCCAGAGTCAGCATAAAAAATTTTGTCCAGACTAGGTGGAGTAATTTTTAATAACAGTCTGCCAAGTTCAATCGCCGGATCATGGGTCAAACCACCAAACATGATATGCGACATCTTGTGCAATTGATCCGTCACGGCCTGATTCAGTTCAGGATGATTATAGCCATGAATGGCACACCACCAGGAAGACATGCCATCAATCAGTTGCCGTCCATCTTCCAGCTCGATGATGGCACCATGCGCCTGTTTTACCTTAAAGGTCGGCAATGGATCGGTCATGGAGGTATAAGGATGCCAGATATGCGCAAGATCAAAGTCCAGGTCGGTTAACTCGGTCATCCAATACTCCATTCAGATGCTTGAAAATCAATTTTTCATGATCTTAAACCTGCATGAACCAAAAATAAATTGCGAGATAAACCAGTTATCCGTTTGTTTGTTCTATTTTCTTTAAAAATTGGCAGATTTTGCCAGTTATCAGTTCAGCTTCAAATAAAGGAAAGCCATGTGACCCGCTAATCAGCTCTGTTTCCAAAAACTTTGCATTGAATTTCTGAAAATTTCTTTGAACTTTGTAACTAACTAAAAAGTCCTGTTTTGCAAAGACATGATATTGATGACCTGGGTAATCCCTCAAGATATCAACATTATTTAAATACTCAAGGCAAAATAGTCCTTGTCTTAAAGTTTCAATCGATTGAGCCTGAATCAAACCTTGCAAAGTGATGAAGTCTGCTTTGGTGGTTGCTGTGCCTTGACACACCATATAGCCAAACTTTTTTAAGGTGGAAATGGCATCCTGCTCAAATGACTGTTTGAACTGCTGAAATGTCGGCTGATCCATCGCCATGGGCCAGGTATCATTCGCAACGAAACAGGGATTGGAACCCAAAGTAATCAATACTTTTTCCTGTCCATGCTGCTTTTGAACCTGGTCGGCCAGCACTGTGGCCAACTGCCCCCCCAAAGACCAGCCGGCAATCACATCAAACTGATGCGCCAATTCCACTTTTTGCTGTAGAACCTGTTCATCTAAAGCGTTAAAGATGTTGCAAAGTTCAACCTCATGTCCTTGCGCTGCCAAAGCCTGTTTTAATGGATCAAGCAGTTGGGTTCCACCGCCCCAGCCCGTGATGAGTAAAATACGTTGATTCAAGGTAAGCTCTAAAAAACTAAATTATTTGAACAGTATAAAACCTCTCTTTCGATTCACACAGCGGCATTTCAAAATTCATTTAGCCTCCGCTATTACAGGTGAAATGCAACCCTCCACCCCGATCAGCATTTTATGCATCTCCCTATAACCATACAGGAATCATCTTTTTCCGATTCCCCTTAAACTGTATAGGAAGTTGCTTTAAAACATCCGATTGCAACTTGATCAACCCTGTACAAATATCCATAAGTTTTTATTTTTATTACATTTAATCAATAAACCCTTGATCATGGCAGCAATTAAAATAAATACCCATCATTTCTACTCTTCCCTACATTTTAAATTTTGTTAAGATCGATACATCTTCTTATCCATTCTAAAAAATATACGATATGAATGAATCAAAAAAATTAAGCAGCGTTTTACTTACACTCGGTTGTCTGCTCTGTTTCAATACAACAATACATGCACATGCAGCAGAAGAATCTATTTTTTTAAAATCAGAAAATACCCATAAACAATGGGTTGGAAAAGCGGCACCTGCATTTAAATTGCAGGATCAAAATGCTCAATGGCATTCCTTGAGCCAGTATAAAGGCAAATGGGTGGTGTTATATTTCTATCCTAAAGACAACTCTCCCGGCTGTACCCAGGAAGCCAATCAGTTTAAGGTGCTCTATCCACAATTTTTAAAAAGCAATGCCGTGGTTTTAGGGGTGAGTCTGGATGATGTGAAATCCCATCAAAAATTTTCAGAAAAATTAGCCTTGCCGTTTCCGATACTGGCAGACCACAAGCACCAGTTATCGAATCAATTGGGTATTGTGCGTAATCTGGGCATTACTAAAATAGCCAAACGGGAAAGCTTTTTGATTGATCCTCAAGGCAGCATTGTTTATCACTACAACAGTGTGAATACGCAAACCCATGCTGCTCAGGTCTTGGCGGATATCCGGAAATTTTCTCAATAGTCTGTCTTTCCACCATCTCAATCATAAATTTAAAAAATAAAAAAGCCCGACTCAGGTCAGGCTTTATATTTGAGCATTTAGACTTACATTTGCGATTGAATATAGTTTTGCAAACCAATCAATTCAATCAGACGAATCTGTTTTTCCAGCCAGTAAGTATGATCTTCTTCAGTATCCGACATTTGCTGACGAAGCATATCACGGCTCACGTAATCGCCTTTTTCTTCGCACAATTTTACGCCTTGTGCCAATTTCTCACGTACATGATATTCAAGTTTTAAATCCGCTTTTAAACAGCTGACCACATCTTCACCGGTTTCGATGTCATCACGGTTCATATTCGGTGTACCTTCTAAAAACAATACACGGCGAATAAGCGCATCGGCATGAGCAGCTTCTTCCTGCATTTCATGGTCGATCCGTTCAAAAATCTTGCTTAAACCCCAATCTTCATACATACGAGAATGAATAAGATATTGATCACGAGCTGCCAGTTCGCCACCAATCAACATGTTTAGATAGTCTACGACCTCTGGATTGCCACGCATTTCAAATACTCCATACTCTTTTTCTGACATTATGGACAAAACCGGGCATCAATGCAAAATAAAAATTATGTAAGTTTATGATTTTTATAAAATTAAAATGAGAAACATACGCATTTGCAGTTCATTTAACAATATTTTCCATATAAAAAATAAACCTTTGCAGAATTAAGGCAATTTCACAAAGGCCAATTTAAACAGTAAAAGTATATTTTTAAGATTTGTAACGCTTACATATGGTTCTTATTTTCTTAGCCGATAAATGACCTTATCCATGATCCCTGTCTGGGCTGAGCGTCGTTCAGCACCTCGTACTGGCTGTTTAAGCCCAATAAATCCTCGAGTATCGATCAACGGGAAAGAAAGCGTCGTTACATACACATTTTAGCTAAACTCAGCGTCAATCAATCAAAGACAGGCCTGAGATTTCACTCTAAGATATACGCAAATTTAAAAACAACAATGGTTTAACTCATGACGAATCCACAACAGACTGCACCCATTCTTGTAACAGGTGCGACAGGCTACATTGCCAGTTGGGTCATTAAAAATTTACTGGAGCAAGGCCATACTGTCCATGCTACTGTCCGCAACCTGAACAAAAAGCCAAGTTTTGCCCATTTAGAGAAAATTGCCGCCGAAACCACCGGCACACTTAAACTTTTTAAAGCCAATCTCCTTGAGCCCCATTCATTCGATGCAGCTATGCAAGGCTGTGAAATCGTGCTGCATATGGCATCGCCTTTTGTGGTGAATAATTTTAAAAATGCAGTCAAAGACATTATTGAACCTGCGATTTTAGGTACTGAAAATGTACTGAACAGCGTCAATAAAACCGAATCGGTTAAACGTGTGATTGTCACTTCAAGCATTGCTGCCACTTATGGCGATGCCATTGACATTCAGCACACTGCAAAGAATGAATTTGATGAGTCGCATTGGAATACCACCAGTTCCGAAACACATCAACCGTATTCCTATTCCAAGGTTATGGCAGAACGTAAAGCATGGGAGATGCAACAAGCACAAGATCGCTGGGAACTGGTATGCATTAACCCTGCTCTGGTTCTCGGTCCATCGCTCACGCCAAATACCCAGTCAGGCAGTGTCGAAGTGCTACAGCAGTTTGCTAACGGCATGACTTTGTTCGGTGTACCGCCTATGTGGAATGGGATCGTTGATGTTCGTGATGTCGCAGAAGCTCATGTTCAGGCAGCATTTAATCCTGATGCCAAAGGTCGCTATATTATTAGTGGCGGCACACTAAGCCTTTTGGAAATGGGAAAGATTTTACGTCGCAACTTTGGTGCCAAGTTCCCTTTCCCACGCAATCTGCTGCCGAAAGCAGCTTTTAAACTGTTTGGGCCTTTGGCTGGTTTTTCCAAGTCATTTGTTGAACTGAATATGGGCTATCCCATCTATTTTAATGCCCAGAAGAGTAAGCAAGACCTGGGGATGCAATATCGCAACATTGAGACCAGCCTGGTAGAGCATTTCCAGCAGCTACTGGATGATGGGGTCGTGAAAAAATATATTCCTTAATTGTACTAGCTCAAACCTGATCTGACAGTTACCCAATTTTTTATTGTGTCTGTCAGATTAAATTTGAGCTACTACACCGACTTATGCGCCCACAAGCTCACTATTTCTGCCTAAAAACAAGCTAAGCAGAAGTCCAACGCGCATTTTTCCACGCCTGCTGTTGCTTTGCATCTAGAAAAGTCCAAGCGACAAAACGACTCTCTTTTTGCCCCTGAGTCATTTTAATGGTTTTCACATCCACTGCTCCGCTCTTACGCAAGGTATTTAAGAGCATTGGCAACGTTGTTTTCTTAGAAACCAGTGTACTAAACCAAAGGCATTGCTCAGCAAACTGTGTACTTTCTTGTACCATCTGGCAAACAAATCGTTCTTCGCCACCCTCACACCATAATTCGTTCTTTTGCCCGCCAAAGTTTAACACCAGCTTCGTCCGATCAACCGGTTTGCCCAGTTTTCTTAATTTTTGCGTTGCTGTGGTATTTGCTTCATCTTGCGAGGCATGAAATGGTGGGTTACACAGGGTCAAATCAAAACGATCTGAGGGTTTCATCACACCTTTGAAAATATTGATTGCTGTTTTCTGTAATCGAATCTGAATCCCCTTTCTTAGATTCGGATTTGCCTGCACAATAAATTGAGCACTTTTAACGGATGCAGCATGAATATCTGAGCCGACAAATTTCCAACCATAACTACGATGACCAATGATCGGATAAATACAGTTCGCCCCAACCCCAATATCTAATACATGAACTGCGTGTCCTGTCGGAATCTGACCTTTATTGTTGAGACTCAACAAGTCAGCTAAATAGTGAATATAGTCGGCCCTACCGGGAATAGGTGGGCAAAGATAATCTTGAGGAATATCCCAATATTGAATGCCATAAAAATGCTTGAGTAATGCTTTATTGAGCATTTTTACAGCGTATGGATCAGAAAAGTCGACTGAAAGATCGTTATATTGATTTGGGCGGACAAAAGGTGCAAGTTCCGGACAGCTCTTGATTAACTGGGGAAAATCGTAACGACTGCGATGCAGATTTCGTGCATGTAATTCCGATTTTTGTTGCGGAAAAGATTTCTTTGCTTGCGCCATGTGTATGCCAATAATCAACGGGAGAACAGAATAATCTGATAAGTCAGGATCTAGACCTGCAAATGAATCAATATTGTACGTGAATTCAACTCACAATGACGACCCTGTGCTTTTATTTGTCTGTCCCCTACCACAGTCACCAACGCTTATCATTTTGAAATCGCTGTAAAAAAGACACCTCAAGATTCATCATCCTCGGTGTCTTTTTCATTTAGGTCATTGTTTAGAAAGATCAGTCTTCTATTTGACCATGCTCTTTCATCAGTGCAATAAACTGTTCTTCATTTAAAACTGGAATACCCAGTTTTTCTGCCTTATCCAGCTTGGAACCAGCTTTCTCGCCAGCAACCACACATTTGGTTTTACTGGATACACTGCCACTAACCCGAGCGCCTAAGGCCTGGAGTAACTGTGTCGCTTCATCCCGTCCCATACTGCTGAGCGTACCTGTCACCACCCAGCTTTCGCCATTCAGCGGTTGACGTGTCGGGGCGACTGGCGCATCCCAGTGAATTCCTGCTTCGAGCAAACGCTTGACCACTTCCAGGTTATGCGGCGCCTGGAAAAAGTCCACGATCCATTCAGCTGTGATATCACCGACATCTGGCGTTTTCTTCAGTGCTTCAATATCTGCATTCTGTAAGGCTTCAAAAGTCTGGAAGGTATTGGCCAGCATACGTGCCGTGGTTTCTCCCACGCCGCGAATCCCCAAGGCATAAATAAAGGAAGCCAGTGTGGTTTTCTTGCTGTTTTCAATGGCATCAAACAGGTTTTGTACCGACTTTTCACCCATTTTATCAATGCTTAAGAGCTGTTCACGGTGCTCATGCAAGCAGTAAATATCCGCCACATTTTTAAGCAGGTCGAGATGTAACAAACATTCCACCCAGCGATCGCCCAGACCTTCAATATCCATGGCCTTACGCGAAACAAAGTGGCGAATGGCTTCTATCCGCTGTGCAGCACAGTACAAACCGCCAGAGCAGCGTGCCAAGGCCTCGCCCTCAGGCATCACCACCGGTGAATCGCAGACTGGACATTGTTCCGGAAGATGAACCTCTACCGCCTCGTCCGGGCGGAATTCCGGCCAGACTTTTTCCACTTTCGGAATCACGTCCCCGCTACGATACACGCTGACCGTATCGCCAATCCGCACATCCAGACGGTGGATTTCTCCAATATTATGCAGGGTGACATTGGACACCGTAACCCCACCGACAGCGACAGGGTTTAAACGTGCAACCGGGGTTAAAGTTCCGGTACGTCCCACTTGCCAATCAATATTTTCTACCGTGGTTAAAGCCGCCACCGCCGGGAACTTATAGGCGGTTGCCCAACGCGGTTCGCGACTTAAAAATCCGAGCTGTCTTTGCTGCTTCAAGTCATCGACCTTGATCACCAGCCCATCAATTTCAACGCTTAAATCGGCACGTTCCGCATTGATTTTTTCATAGGCTTTTTGTACGTCCTGAATCGTGTCGCAAATAAAATGGCTTTCCCCGATGGTAAAACCAAACTGGGTTAACCATTCCAGACTGGCATACATGGTGGTCTGGCCATGATACGGTTCGCACTGCGCTATACCATAGGCATAAAAGGCCAGTGGCCGTGAGGCTGCAACATTTGGATCGAGCTGGCGCAGACTGCCTGCTGCTGCATTACGCGGGTTGGCAAAGGTCTTTTCGCCTTTGGCCTCATTTTCGGCATTCAGTTTTTCAAAACCCGCTTTAGGAATCAGCACTTCACCCCGCACTTCAAGCAGCGTCGGCACCTGAGCCTGTGCAGAGCTTAAAACTTTCGGCAAGTTACGGATGGTTTTAACATTATGGGTAATATCCTCACCGGTTTCGCCGTCACCACGGGTAACCCCACGCACCAGTACACCATTTTCATACCATAGGGAAATGGCCAGGCCATCAAACTTCAGTTCGACATCGTACTGAATTTTCTGGTTCGGTAAACGCTCTTCAATGCGGCGCGCAAAGGCAAACAGTTCTTCCTGGTTAAAGACATTGCCCAATGACAGCATCGGTACGGCATGGGTCACGCTGGCAAATTTTGTGAGTGCCTTACCACCAACTTTACTGGTTGGCGTATCCGCCTGCACATATTCAGGATATTGTTCTTCTAAAGCCTTGAGCTGATGAAAGAGTTGATCATATTCACTATCTTCAATGCTGGGTTGATCCATTACATAATAGGCATGGTTATGCTTGGCTAAAATTTGAATCAATTGACGCATTTGCGCTTTGATAGTGGAATTTTCGGTCATATCTACACCATAAAAAAGGGCGGTCTATTTCCGCCCTTCATAACTATTTGATCTACCCGCTATTATAGAAATCGGGTCACTCAGTTTCAAACTAAACTTCTGCGCTTTGACCTGCACGGTAATCAATTGCGAAATGACGCCATTGTTCACGTAATTGTGGCGTAAATTCCTGATTGTTCTGGTCATACACGGTGCCGTCAATTTCACGGGCAATCAGGCGTGAAATGCTGTCCATGGTATCGAAGGCATTTTGCACATCGCTGTGTGGCAATGCCAGGAAGAAGGCCAAACCTTTTACCTGTTCAGTGGACAGGGTTTCCAGATCAAAACCGGCTGCACCTTCGTCGGTAATCTGCAATACCGAGAACAGTAACTTGCTGCCATCTTCACTATAACGATGGAAACAGGCCATTTCACCAAAACGCAGGCCATATTTCAGCAACACTTTTAAGGTTTTCTCTCCGGAAAGCACCCGACGTTCCGGGTAAATATTCAAGGCAATAAATTCGGCTGCGGTCGACAAGGCACTGGCTTCATCCACACGTTGCTGCTCATGCAAATGCTCATCCAGAATGCTGCTTTCATCGTCAAAGTCTGAAATTTCAGCTTTTTCAATGCTGCTGTTCAGGTTGAATTCATCCGCTTTTTTATCTTCACCCTGCTGTGCCGGCTCTGGGCTGGCTGCCGATTTTTCCTCTTTTACCGCTGTAGCATCGGCTTTTAGCTCCGCCTGAGCGGGTGCTGCTGCCTGTTCAGCCTGAGCGGTTTCAGCCTTTTCTGCTTGCGCTTCTGCCTGCTGAGCCGCCGGAAGCTGTTCAGCCGCCGTTTCAGTTAAAGTCGGTTCAACACGTTCGGCTTCTTTTGCACTTTGTAATTGATCACGCACATGACGCGGAATGACCGGTTGCTGGCTGTCAGAATTGACATGAAGTTCCGAATCTAGTGACGGTGCTGCATCCCCAGGTTTTTTAAACAATAATCTTAAACCGAATAGCATAATGATGATGGCGATAACTATGCCAACAATCGTAGTGACTTCCATACTATGACTCCGCAACTAAACCGTATTCTTTTGCCTGTTCCAAATCGACAGTGACTAATTTTGAGGTGCCCGGTTCTGGCATGGTAACACCTAACAAATCGGTTGCCATCGTCATTGCAACTTTATTATGGGTAATGTAAATGAATTGCACCTGTTCAGAAAGTTCTTTTACCAGGTTACAAAACCGACCCACGTTGGCATCGTCCAAAGGTGCATCGACCTCATCCAGTACACAGAACGGTGCCGGATTTAAACGGAAGATGGCAAACACCAATGCCAATGCCGTTAATGCTTTTTCCCCCCCAGAGAGTAACGCCAGAGAACTGTTACGTTTACCCGGTGGGCGCGCCATTAGTTTTACACCCGATTGCCAGTCATCTTCAAGGCTTAAACTGGCTTCTCCACCATTAAATACTTTAGGGAACAGCTCTTGCAGCTCATGATTGACCTGATCAAACGTCGTCATGAATAACTTGCGGGTTTCCTGATCAATACTCTTCATGGCGCCTTGTAATTGATCGACTGTTTTTTCCAGGTCTTCAATCTGATGACTCAGTTCTTCAAAGCGCCTGGAGACTTCCTCATACTCTTCAGAAGCTGCCAGATTGACCGCACCCAGTTTTTCAAAGCGCTGCTGTGCCTGTTCCAGCTGTTTTTGATGGGCAACCAGATCAATATTCAGGCCACCAATCACCTCGCTATTCAATGCAGCCAATTGCTCTGAATAATGCTGGAAGTCCGATTTGGCCACTTGCCAGGCCAGACGTTTCTCTTCCAACTGGCCTCGCAATTTCTCGTCTTGCTGCTGGTGCTGATGACGCTGTTCGGTCAGGTGCTGCTGTTTTTCCTGAACACTGTTCAGCTCAACCTGCCATTCATTCCAGGTCTTTTGCAGCTTTTCGGTTATTTGCGCCTGCTCGTTGAATTGCGATTGCAGCGCCGGCAGTTCCAGTTGCACCGGATCGACAAACTTTTTCGCCTGCTCCATTTGCGCAATAATCTGCTGATACTGTGCTTTTGAGAATGAAGCATCTTTTTCCAGCAATTCAATTTGCTGCCGGGTTTGCGTGACCTGACGACGTAGCAGCTCCAATTCCTGTTGCGCCTGCTGCCAGGTGTGCTGGGTGTTTTCCAGCTGCTCGGTCAGTTCCTCAACCTGGAATTGCAGGGTCTTATAATTCGGTAAAGTCTGTTCCAGTTTCAGGTTTAAGGCATGCAGGTCAATTTCCAGATCATCTTTCTGCATGGCATCTTCTTCCAGCTGCTCATCCAGCTGTTGAAGCTGACTGGCCAGTTGCTGTTTCTGAAGCGAAAAAGCCTGAGCCGTACTTTGTACTTTGGCTATGTTGACATCCAGCTGCTGCAATGCTTTTTGCTGCAGCTTTAACTGGTGTTGCTGATCTTGAATGTTTTTTTGCAGCGTTTGAATCTGTTTTAGCAGTTCCGGCAATTGCAGTTCTGCAATTTCAAGCTGTGGCAACTGCTGTGCCAATGCTGTTTCAATTTCTTCCAAACGGATACGATGACTCAGTGCCCCTTGTCCTGTCTGACTGGCTTCATCGTAAAACAGACCGATCACCCAGTCCTGAGCCACCTGATAACCATCCAGCGTCAAGATGGACTGACCAACGCCCAATTGCGACTGTAACGCCAAAGCCTGATGAAGATGGTCCGCAACGGCCACCTGCTGCCAGATGGAATGCTGCGGCGATTCAATCCATTCGGCCAGACAAGGCAAACCGGCCAGTTGAATCTGCCCTTGTGCAAACTGAACCTTCAACTGGCGGGCAATACTTTCCGTGAAATCTGCATTGGCATCCAGTACTTGTGCAGAGAGCCATTTTGCCAAAAACTTTTCAATCAGATTGGCATGCTCTTTGGCCTGATCCTTGAGCTTCAACACCTGCATCAACTGCACGGCATTGTTCTGGACTTTAGGGCTGTTCTTGATCAGCAACTGATGGAGGTTTTTCTGTTCCGACTGCAACACCTGAATCGCAGACTTCAAACTTGAAACATCATTTTTTTGCTGCGCATACTGGGTCTGTGCCCATTCTAATGTCTGTTTCTGCGTTTGAATGGCTTGTTCCAGCTGTTCAATCTGCTGAGACAGTTGAACTTTTTCACTTTCCAGCTGTTCAATATCCTCCAGCTGGTCCTGATTTTGAATCTGTGCGGCTTGCTGTTGCAGGGTCTGCTTTTGCTGTTCAATCCGGGCAATATTTTTAGCGAGCTGCTCACTTTGCGCCAGCATCTGCATTTTGTGCTGCTGCTGTTTTTCAACCTGGGCTTTCACTGCTTCAAATTGCTGCTGTACCTGTTGCTGCTGCGCTTTCAAATCACCCAGAGTTTGCCCCTGATCTTGGCCCTGACTTTCTTGTTGTTGTAATTGTTCAGTCTGCTGCTCATGTTGAGCTTGCAGCGTTTCAATCTGCAATTCAATCAGTTGCAACCGTTCTTTGGTCTGTAGTTTTTGCTGTTCCAGCTGACTTAAAGTTGTCGTATTTTGCTGGAACAAGGACTGCTTCTGTTCCAGTGTCACTTTCAGTTCAGCCAGTTTCTTTTCTGCCTGTTGCCATTCATTTTGCAATGGCGTGGACTGCTGAATCAGGCGCTGGAATAATTCGCTGGTCGCGGTCAGGTCATGTTCCAGGGTAGTAAGTTCCGAACGCACCAGCTTGAAGGTTTCGCCCAGTTCATTCATCTGCACCGTATATTCTTGCTGTAAGCGGCTGCTTTGTTCACACTGGAACGACAGCACTTCCACTTTGATGGTACGAATCCGGGTTTCCAGTTCTTTATATTGAATGGCAGTTTCGGATTGACGTTTCAGGGTTTTCAGCTGGGATTTCAGTTCCGCGGCAATATCTTCCAGACGGGATAAATTCTGTGTGGTGTGATCCAGATGCAACAGGGTTTCACGACGGCGTGCCTGATAACGCGAAACCCCTGCCGCTTCCTCAATAAACACCCGCATTTCTTCAGGTTTGGCATCCACCAGACGGTTAATCATGCCCTGTTCAATAATCGCGTAGGAACGAGGACCCAAACCGGTTCCCAGGAAAATATCGGTAATGTCACGACGACGGCATTTGGTGCCATTTAAAAAATATTCAGACTTGCCATCACGGTTGACCTGACGGCGCACCGCCAGCTCCTTATAGGCATTGTAAGCGCCACCGAGCTTGCCATAGGTATTGTCAAAACGCAGTTCGACACTGGCCACACCGACAGGTTTTCGTTTTGCAGTTCCGGTAAAAATTACATCCTGCATGCTGCCGCCACGCAGCTGGCGTGCACTGGATTCCCCCATGACCCAACGTATGGCATCAATCACATTGGATTTACCACAACCGTTAGGTCCAACCACAGCGGTACGATTTGCCTTGAAATGTAAAGTGGTACTATCGGCAAAAGATTTAAAGCCGGAAAGTTTTAAGCTGCTTAAACGCATAATGTCCTGATCAACGTCGTGAACGTCTTGCCCATGCAAGTTCGATTTGTTTCATCCGTGTCAGAGATTCCAACACAAGGTTGCGCAAGTGTCGACAAAAATCATCCATAAATAAAGTAGCTTGTTGTGATTTTCGGATCAAAACTGCATCAGTCACCAACTTGAACAACTCAAATGATTCCTGCAGTTCACGGTGTGAGATATTTAAGGTTAAAAAATAGCTGCGGCGCAGTGAAGGTAACAGCTCCTGATAGACTTTCATCAAGTAAGGATTGCCGACCATTTCGTGCTGGCGTGACAAGCCCTGAAAGATTAGATCATAAAATTTTTCAGTATGGCCGTGACGGGTTTCTTCATGCAACTGTTCAAGCAATGTCTGAATTCTTTCGGCTTCATGTGGACGCCAGGTTTCGGCCATGCGCTGCACGATTTGGCCACAGAGCAATGCACACATCTCAAACAGGGCACGTACCTGCTGGGCGGACATTTCCGAAACAATCGCCCCACGGCGGGGATAGATTTCGATCAGCTGCGTACGCTCCAGCAACAGTAATGCTTCACGTACCGAACCACGGCTGACATCCAGTTCGGATGAAATGCGCAATTCCTGAATGCGCTCTCCCTCAACCAGTTCACCGCGAATGATTTGCTCACTAATATGCCTGGCAATCTGCTCGGACAAACTGTCCTTTTCTTGTTCTTGCATACTGTTCCTATCTTGTTTTTATAAGATGCAATCAAAAAAACTTTTGAATAAATCCTGATTGTTACTTGCTTTTTTACTTGATTTTAATTGCAAAAAATATGACATTGTCAGACAATTTTCAAGTCGTAAAAGCCAATATCAGGTTGTGATAAGCGGATCGAATACAAGCGTCTATCCCCTTTCAGCTTCTGTCTTTAGCCCCTATTCTCCCTCATAAATAATTCATTTAAAATACAAAAATAAATTCAGTTTTAATTCTTTCATTTCCAAAAACAACAGAATAAGTAATATCAAGGTGTGAATGTAAAAAACCATAGCACACCTTCTCATCTCTTTTATATCGTTTTTTCTAAATTAAAAAAAGGTCGAAAAACCTTGATAAATAAAATACACCCCGACAGTTGCCAACAGGCAGGCAAAACATCTTTTCAGCATGGCTGGCGATAACTTATGCGCCACTTTTGCGCCTAGCTTCGCCGTCATGAAGCTCATGACACTAATGCCAATAAAGGCATAGATATGCACATAGCCAATGCTATGCGGTATTTCAGCCTCAGTATTGGAACCAAACCACATAAAGCCCAAAGCACCGGCAATGGCAATCGGCAAGCCGCCTGCGGCTGAGGTGGCCACCGCTTTCTGGATCACCACGCCATGACGGCTTAAATACGGCACGGTCAGACTGCCACCGCCAATACCGAATATGGCAGAGGCAACCCCGATTCCGCCTCCGGCCAGGATTTGCATGGCTCGGGAAGGTAAATGATGACTCGGGTCCACCGCTTTGCTTGCGCCATTAAACATGGTGTAAGCCACCCAAAGGGCAAAAAAACCAATCAATAATTGCAAGCCCTGACCCGACAGATAGTCCGCAATCCCTGCCCCTAAAAATGCCCCTAAAGCCAGTCCGGGTGCCAAGTTACGAAATACATCCCACATCACCGCGCCTCTTTTATGGTGCGCTGTAACCGAGCTGATGGAAGTCACAATAATGGTGGCCAGAGACGTGCCTACGGCCAGATGCATAATCACTGAAGGATCATAATGTAACTGGGTAAATACAATATAAAGAATGGGAACAATAATCAGGCCGCCACCCACACCAAACAGTCCAGCAGCAAAACCCGCCATTGCACCAATCAATAAATATATGATTAACTCCATTATTCACATTCCACAGTTACTTAGATTTAAATGGATTTAGAGACCCGACAGCTGCAAAAAATCCTGGATGATGCCCATCAGCTTCCTGAAGTTTTGCTACTCAAACCCGTCACCACATCGACCAATGATGATGTACGTGAAATTGCACTAAAAGGCGTACAGAGTGTTCTGGTTTGCAGTACCCGACAAACTCAAGGTCGTGGACAGCGCCAACGACAGTGGGTATCCCCTGAAGGCAACATCTATTTAAGCACATTGCTGAATACGCGAACAGCCATTGATGGCCGGCTTGCGCTTGAAATTGCACTGAATATTTTACAGATGCCGAGTCTGCAAAATTTAGATTTGCAAGTGAAATGGCCAAACGACCTGTATAGTTGCCAAGGTAAATGGGGCGGCATTCTGGTTGAACCGATTTCTCCGCATCAGGTCATTGTCGGTGTCGGGATTAATCTTGAGCCTGTTCCCAAAGCACAGATTGACCAGCATGCGACCTCACTGCGTGAATTAGGATTACAGGATATTTCACGTATTCAACTGATTGCAGAACTGTTTATGGCCATCCAGCAAGCCAGCGCATGGTTTGATCATGACTGCTATAACCTCGCTGCACGCTTTAATCATTATGCGGCTTTTAAAGATCAGGCCGTTGAATTTGAGCACCTTTCGGGAGTATGTTCAGGGATCTTCCTGGGCATTCAGGATGATGGTTCGGTCACTATTGAAACCTCTGACGGTTTAAAACAGTTTTATCAAGGGCGTTTACGCCGCCTGGACACCTCTCTTTAGAGAAATGCAATGAAAAATTTATGGCTGGATATCGGCAATACCCGACTCAAATACTGGATTACTGAAAATGACCAGATTGTCGAACATGCGGCAGAATTGCATCTGCAATCTCCTGCCGAACTTCTATTGGGCTTAATCCTGCATTTTAAAAATCTGGATTTACAGCAAGTCGGGGTGTCTTCCGTTCAGGACAAAAAAAATAATGAACGCATCCAGAAAATTCTCAAGTTTTTAAATGTGCCTGTCACTTTTGCCAAAGTGCATGCCGAATATGCCGGTCTGCGCTGTGCTTATGAAGATACCAGCAAGTTTGGGATAGACCGCTGGCTGCAAATGCTGGCTGTGGTGAATAATCCAGCGCAAAAATACTGTGTGATCAGTTGTGGAACTGCGCTGACCATTGACCTGACCGATGGCCTGCAACACTTGGGCGGTTATATCCTGCCCAATCTGTATTTACAGCGTGATTCCCTGATTCAAAATACCAAAGGCATCAAGATTCCCGACGCAACATTTGATGAGCTTAGCCCGGGTCGCAATACCATCGATGCCGTTCATCACGGCATTCTGCTCAGTCTGGTCAGCACCATTGAAAAGGTCCTGCAAAAATACCCCAGCCAACTGATTTTAACCGGGGGTGATGCTTCGTTATTTGCCAAATATCTTGCCCAGTATCAGCCTGTTATCGAGCCGGATCTGCTGCTGAAAGGCCTGCAAAATTATATCTATTCCTTGGCCGAGGCCTGATTTTGTCGAATCAAATAAGGCTGAATAACCTGCCAGACTTCAGGCAGTTCGGTACAGCCTTCTGAATCGATAAAATGCCCCTGATGCTTGGCTGCAATCAGCTCGGCATCCAGGCTTGCGGCCTGTTGAATACTGAATTTGGGCGGTACATGCTCATCCCCTTGCGAATAAATCACCACGCGATGCTCAACCTGACGTTTTAGCAATTCAAAATCAATCCGCGCAGCATCAATAAACGGGTTCACTTCATTCAGACGTCCCAGACGCCCATTAAAACCGGCAATCAGAACCAGCTGTTGAATGCGCTGATGAATTAAATGTTTGGATAAATAATGCAATGCCGCAATAGTCCCCAAGCTATGCGCAATCACAATACTGTTTTCATCCAGACGACCCGCCTGCTGTTCTATCTGTGCCTCCCAGACTGACAACCGGGGATGTGTTGATGGATCCAGATGCAAAATGTTCACACTAAAATGCTGTTCAGCAGCAAGCTGTTTCAGCCAGGGATACCAGTTTTCTTCCGGGCTGGCGGTATAGCCATGTATGACAATCACTTGAGCCATTGTTGGGGTTCCATTGCAGCAAGTCGCTCTAGTGTGCAATAGGCTCAGCCGGAATGAAGTGATTCATTTGTTGGTATTTTTATAAAAAATGCATCGCTGAAAATATTTATTCGGCAATTTAAGCCATTACTTGCTAACAGATTACAAGAGACTCTGGCTAGATGAATGATGCAGCAAGGGTTTCAGCACATCCCAAACCTGGTTAAATTCATCAAAACCATCGCTGCGCATAAAATGCCCGGCATGGTTTACCTCCTGCATCTGAGCATTAATGTAATGCCCGAGCAATACGGCTTTGGGGGGTGACACATAAGGGTCATTGCAGGAAAACAGTAAAAAGCGGGTCGCAATCTGTTTCTGCAAAATGGCCATGTCTAATTTTGCCTGCCGGATAAAACCGTCCAGTTCAGGCAATGCAGTGAGTTTATCCTTAAAGCCAGCCACTAGAATCAGCCCTCTAATCTGGGTCTGGCTCAGTGCCTGGGTTAAAAAATGCAGACTTGCAAGACAACCTAAACCATGCGCGACAATAATGCTTTCCGGATCTAAACGGGGTATTTGCAGCTGTATTGCAGCTTGCCAGTTCTGAAAATTGGGCGCACTCGGATCGGGCAAGGTCAGCCGTCTTGCCAGATGTCCTGAATGCTGGATTTGCTGACTGAGCCAGGGAAACCAGTGATCATTGGCGGATGACTGATCACCATGAACGATATAAACTTTCTTTTTTAATTGTGACATAGGCTTTCTTCTTATTTAAAAGTGCTTATCAAGTCATATTTTTGGAATTATTTTATTATGATATGCCGCTTAGATTCAAAAAATCCAGCCTGTTCGTTACAAAAGTGGCTGGATTTTTTCAAAGTGTTTTAAGCATAGAACAAAGGCAATAAAAAAGGCGCATTACGCGCCTTTTTCTGATCGAACCTTAAGGCTCCATCTTATTTCTGATCTTTATTACCAAAGAGTGGACCCATACCGCCGCCACCGAACTGTTTTTGCATATTGCCCAATGAACGCATCATTTTTGCCATACCTGACGGATTGGCAAACTTCTTCATCATTTTCGCCATTTGCGCATGTTGCTTGATCAGTTTATTCACTTCAGCAACATCCATACCGCAACCGGCAGCAATACGTTTTTTACGGCTTGGGTTCATCAGGTCCGGGTTACGGCGCTCTTTAATGGTCATCGACTGGATAATCGCTTCCATCTTTTTCACTTGCTTTTCAGGGTTTGCCTGCGCAATTGCGTCTTGAATACCCGAGTTGCTCATGCCTGGAAGTTTATCCAGGAAGCCCATCATGCCACCCATTTTGTTCATTTGCTCAAATTGCATCAGCATGTCTTCAAAGTTGAAGCTGCCGCCTTTTTGCAATTTCTTCGCCATTTTTTCGGCTTTTTCTTTGTCGATCTTGCGTTCAACTTCTTCGACCAAAGAAAGCACGTCACCCATGCCGAGAATACGCTGTGCGATACGCTCAGGATGGAATGGCTCAAGCGCATCAAGTTTTTCACCCATACCCAGGAACTTGATGGGCTTGCCGGTAATCGCACGTACCGAAAGTGCTGCACCACCGCGTGCATCACCATCGGTTTTGGTCAGGATCACACCAGTCAATGGCAAGGCATCGTTAAAGGCTTTGGCTGTATTTGCCGCATCCTGACCGGTCATGGCATCGACCACGAACAGGGTTTCAGTTGGCTTGATGGCAGCGTGGAGCTCTTTAATTTCGTCCATCATTTCGTCATCGACGTGCAGACGACCTGCGGTATCGACAATCAAGACATCAGCGAACTGAATTTTTGCCTGTTCAATTGCACGGTTGGCAATGGTAATCGGTTTTTCGTCTGCGCTGGATTCAAAGAAAATCGCACCAACTTCACCCGCAACCGTTTGCAGCTGCTTGATTGCCGCTGGACGGTAAACGTCGGCAGAAACCATGGCCACTTTTTTCTTTTGACGCTCTTGCAGGAAACGCGCAAGTTTTGCAGCAGTCGTGGTTTTACCCGCACCTTGCAAACCTGCAAGCAGGACAACTACAGGAGGTTTGGCTGCAAGATCAAGGCTTTCATTGGCCTCGCCCATCATTTTGGTCAGTTCGTCATGTACAATTTTGACGAACGCCTGGCCCGGTGATAACTGAGTCATCACTTCTTGGCCCAATGCCTCTTCCTTAACTTTCGCGATGAACTCACGAGTTACAGGTAACGCCACATCGGCTTCAAGAAGTGCCATACGTACTTCACGTAACGTATCTTTAATATTGTCTTCGGTTAGCTGCCCTGAGCCAGTAACATTTCTTAAACTCTGCGTGAGTCGTTCTGTTAAGGTATCAAACATTGCAAATTCCGCTTAAAATAGCCGTGAGCAAAAAATTGTTTCTTAAAATAGAAAATTTATGCATAGAATGCTATAGGATACTGTAGTTCGCATCGAATTTATATAAATGAATATTCATCATCCTGAAAAAGGTTTGACATGATTAGCCTGCCCCTGGTTTACACGATCTTAGCATTAGTCGCTTATACCTCATCCTTCTGGTATCTGTTTATTCACTTAATGTCAAAACGTGATCCAAACCATTGGTTTTTAGGGCTTGTTCTCGGTTTAGGGTTGTTGTTGCACGGCGGTGTTCTGTGTAGCGATATGCTGACCCCTTCCGGCATTAACTATGATGTTTTTGTGTTAATGTCATTTACCTCCGGTCTGATGCTGCTGCTCAGCCTGCTGTTCAGTACCTTCCGTCCTATTCTGGCGCTAAATTTACTCGGCATTCCGGTTGCTGCAACCGGCCTGATTTTAGGTTTTGCCTTAAGCAAATCCAATCAGGTGATTGAGCAGCATTCCTTAGGTTTAGACATTCATATTATTTTGTCTTTATCGGCCTATGCGGTTCTGCTGATGGCGACCATTCAGGCCGTGATTTTGTGGTTTCAGAACCGTGAATTAAAAAATAAAACCAAAAGACTCTGGGTCAATTTATTGCCGTCGTTTCAGGCCATGGAGTCGTTGCTGTTTGATTTAATCATTACCGGTTTTGTGTTACTGACTTTAGCGCTTGGTTTCGGTTTCTTTACCATTGAAAATTTCTTTGCCCAGCATTTGGCGCATAAAACGGCGTTCAGTATTATTTCCTGGTTTGTTTATGGCTTCCTGTTGATTGGCCATTACCAGTTTGGCTGGCGCGGTCAGAAAGCCATTCGCTTTACCCTCATTGGTTTTATGTTACTGGCAATTGGTTTTATTGGTTCCAAGTTTGTCCTGGAAATGATTTTGGGCAAGTAAGATTCTTTTGTTCAGTTTGCCTAATTAAAAGCATGGAACAGTGATTAAATAATAAGCGTGGAACATGATAAATTATTAAAAAAGCCCAAGTATCCGTACTTGGGCTTTTTACTACACAATAAGATTTTGATTTATATAGAATAAAAAATAGCATTTCGTATAACGTGTATTATGTTAATTTTAGGAAAGCTTAAAAAGGTAAAATCTAATGAACCTGTAACTCCTTAATTCGCTAGAACCCAAATCCTCCAAAGCCTTTACTTTTTCATACACGTATTATTTAGTTCTTCAGCTATAATCAGTTTCTTCATAATCTTTTGGCTTGTTATAGTCGTATTGAATATTAAACTTTCCAGTTGGATACAATGTAAAAGTTAGCCCCCAAATACGATCACCTGTCAAATCAAGCAAATGCTTTCTAAGGAAAAAAATTTTTTCTTTAGCCAATTTACTAACATCTCTAGGAATATCACTACCGAGTCGGTCTAATTCACTATTATATTTTGACCACCATGTACTACTAATCATTTTCCCAAAAATTTCGTAGGTTGCTCCAGCTTCATCCCAAGAATTTTCTCCAACAAAGGCTAGAATTTCTTCAGCAATTGCTTGGTAAGCCTCAATGACTAATGTATTTTCAATTTGTTGACTCATTGATCAAGTTCCTAAGTCTTTTTTGTACCATCAATATGCTGCCACATTAAATTCATTAGGTTTAGTTTGTAAAACCATTTATTTAACATAATGGCGATTATACGCAATAAAAATGTTAGAAACCATTTAAAGTGTCTGTATTCTCACCAATAAAAATGTCTGGTCTATGATGCGCATCAACATCATGGACTGGATATGAATCGAGATGCTGATCACTATGTCTG